>CAYQPF010000006.1:0-87456 GCA_964419225.1 uncultured Candidatus Cloacimonadota bacterium
TGGAGGAGTGGCTCACTTAAATTGGACGCTATGCTCATCGTGATTGGAATATCCATTTCAGGAACTTCTTTTAGAGAATCGTAGGTTAAAACCTGCGAAATAACCGGATAAATCCGGCGTTCCATTGGGATCGCCTGATTTATCAGGTATGTGATCACCATTTTAATGGTAAGGGACGAACAGGATTTATTCTGAATATCGTTTAAAGGCAAAGGATATAATACATCCTTTACTTGGTATGGAAATTGAGGTAATCAACATAAAGACAGGGCATGCCCTGTCTCTACACTGCATTATCCAGGTTAAATCCTGAGTAGTAACTTGCCAAGGGAAAAGACAAAAAAAACTATTTTTTTGATCAAAAAATCCTCTGATAAGTAGATACTAACACATATTCATGTTTGAAAAGCAATTGTTGTAAGGAGCTAAAGGGATGCTAGTAAGGAGCTAAAGAGAAGCTTAATCAGTTGAGAGTTGAAAATTGAGAGTTGAGAGTTTGGGAAAAGTTAGTTTTTGATAGATTATGTGTAACTTATGGCATATTTTCATAGGTCTGTAATCTTGATTGTTAGCATAAAATCCAACAACATGATTTCATGATTATAGGTTAGAGAACTGTAGAGTAAAACCGGAGAAATAGCCTGATGAATCGGGTGGTCTTTTGGTTTTTGCACAGCCTCTTCAGACTGGTTCAATGGTAATTCCTTGTCCTTATAAAGGGAAAGGATTTAGGAAAGGGTTGAGATATAGTTATTAGTTGTTAGGGTAGTATGTGGAATTTTAAAGACCTGTGTCCACTGATAAGCAGGCAAATATCCTCTTGACATAATACTTCAATGTTGTTTATACTATTTTTATTAGTCAATAATGGGGATTGTTCAGGAAATTCACATAAAGTATCAAATGTTTTGAGAAAAAAACAGGGATACGATCCTTCGTACCCCTGCGAATTACTAAAATTGTTCTATTAGAATATGAAATTAAAGATTCTGCTGATTAATCCTATCTTCTGACCGTCATTAATCGCACCTTTACCTTTATATCCAATCTTCGCATCTGCGATATTGAACGAATAGACAGTATTATCAGACTGTACATCCTGAGGTCTGACTATTCCTTCCAGATTGGTAAGTTCCTCTTCCCCATTGATCTTCACAGACTTCGATCCCTTAATTGACAAATTTCCATTATTATCAATTGCCATTATTCTGACTGTCATCTTCGCCTTCAAACTTCCTTCTCTACTGGTCTTGGCATCACCTTTGGCACTGTTTTTGGAATTTATATCCATCGATGATAACGGAATGAAATCCAAAGGACCTTTACCGGCAGCTGTACCAAAACCATGATCAAAACTCTTGTCGGTCTGTGACTTTGCTGCTGAACTCGCAGAGCTTGTTTCCATGATTAAAACTGTCAATATATCACCTTCACTAAAACTCTTGTGGTCCGAATACATAGATAACAAACCAGCTGCATTCAAAGACATACATCCTAGCAAAATTATACTAATCATCAGGTATCTCATTTCCCCTCCAAATTAATTAAAACCCGGTTCTTTTCAATTATCTTTGCCACAAAGATCTGCTTTGACTGAATATTCTCGCATGGAATGTAATCAGACAAATACCCGTCTTTCTTGGCTATTGCTTTATAATTAAGATTTATTATTCCGTTTTGAACGGTGACTTCCACTTCATCATTTTTCTTGATTAAAGGAGTTTCTTTCAAATCTTCAGAAATTATTATTCTGTTGGCTGCCAGATATGTCCTGGCTTGTTTTCCCACAATTTGATCCAGTGTAGCCAATCCACTATCCCAGGATACAGTTCCCGGAATAACCTTGATATCTGCCTCTGTTATTGCTTCATGCATCTTCTTTGATTTCAAAAGCACAAATGTATTTGCTTTAAAGCTGATTTTAGCAATCAGATTAAATGTAGAAATATTTTTATCCAAATGGTAAATTTCTCCCAGTAAGGCTACTGATCCTTTGATATTTAGATTCGGATGAATGGAAAACCTCAATGTCACAGAATCGGCAGGGATAATTATCTTGGGAATATTTGTAAAAACTATTTTTAACTCAGCCTTATCAGCATATGCACTCTTGATGAATCCTTCTGCCTGAGTCTTTATTCTGTTTTCATTCAAATAATTCTCAGCCCATCTCAATAAAGTTACTCCGCCATTCATGGACAGGTTGCTGATCTTTTTCTGTTTCAGCCATTCTCCTAACATCTTTTCGGTAAAATTGGCATACCTTTGAGAATAAGGTAATACATAAACAACTGAATCCTTTATTGCTGAATATCCGGGATAATCACAATAGGCAGTCACATCCTTTAATAAAACGTTCTGGCTTGTTATCAAAGCCTTAGGTTTTAACATCAGATTATAACTCCATATTGTAGTTGCCAGCATTAATAATACCAGCATCCCGAATAGTTTATGGCTCATGTTACCTCTTAAGATTAACAGCTAATTCGATCATACTCTCGGCTGTTTTAACGGTTTTAGAATTCAATTCATAAGCTCTTTGGGCGATGATCATGTTCACCATTTCTTCCACAATTGCTACATTGCTTGTTTCTACATAACCCTGGTGTATCTCTCCGAATTCCCCGGTTCCCGGCGTTCCGGTCATGGCTTCGCCTGATGCTGTTGTAGGTAAATATCTGTTACCACCCACACTCTTTAAACCGGCAGGATTAATGAATCTGGAAAGCTGAATCTGCCCTATTTGATTGGAATCAATTGATCCAAAAGGTTTTGCCATGATTATTCCGTCAGGACTGATGCTGATACTTTCTGTATCTGAAGGAATGGTTATCCCTGGTTCAAGATAGAAGCCATCTGCTGTTACGATTCTTCCTTCGTCATTGATCCGTAAAGATCCATCTCTGGAATAAGACATCTCTCCATCAGCTTTAGTGATCATAAAGAATCCTTCGCCTTCAATCGATAGATCTAATGGATTACCTGTGTTTTCCAAACCACCCTGGGTAAAGATCTTTTGCGTAGAAACAGGTTTCACACCCACACCTACAGATAATTCGTTCGGTTTACTGGTAGAAGCACTTGTCGGACTTCCAGCTTCCTGAAGAGTTTGATAGATCAAATCCTGAAAATGGATCATTGATTTTTTGAACCCATTGGTATTAACATTCGCTAAATTATTGGAAATATTGTCTATCTCCAACTGCTGAGCATACATACCTGTTGCTCCTGAATAAAGTGATCTAATCATTTCTTACTCCTTTATCTTGCTATTTCATTTACTGATTTTGCCAAACTTTCATCCTGGGCACGCAATACTTTATTGTTGGCTTCATAATATCTCTGAGTTGCGATCATTTCAACCATCTCTTTTACTACATTCACATTGGAAGTCTCCAAATAGCCTTGTTGTACGGACGGTTTCTCTATTGTAACAGGCTTGATATCCGAATCGTTAGGATAGATTAATCCCTGTTTGATCCGTACACCATCATTCGGATTAAATGCCTGGATTTGAAACTTGTTTACCATATTCCCATCTACCATGATATGACCTTCATCACTGATCGAAAACTCCTGTGAAGTTAATTGAATCGGTCCGCCTTCTCCAAGAACTAAAAACCCGTCAGCATTCACCAATTGTCCTGTGGCATTTATACTGAACTGACCATCTCTCGAATAGGCTATACCATCAGGAGATTGGATCGTAAAAAAACCTTGGGAACCCAAAGCAAAATCAAGTTTGTTTCCTGTTTCCTTGATGGCTCCGGGTGAATAATCTGTATATGAGGGAATTTGTCCCTGAGGTAATGTTACTTTAATTTTGTTTCTGTCTAAAGCTTGCTCAGCTTCTACCATCTGCTGAAAAAACACATCACTGCGTTTGAAACCATTGGTCGAAGTATTAGCTATATTATTGCCTATAACTTCGAACTTATTTTCCAGCAACTGCATTGCCGAAGAGTTCTTGAAGATTCCATTAATCATAATATCCTCCAATCTTACTACTGTAAATGCAATGCTTATGCCATATCTTTATCGTATTATATATTAGTGGTTTATCGATTTTGGGGTCTTTTTAGAATCTTAACATTCGGGCTGACAGGGAAATATTTTCCCTGCCACCACTTATCTCTTATCTTCTAATTCCAACAACTACCTACTACTTTAATAGGAGCATTTTACGAGTCAGCGTTTCCCTGTCCGTAACTAATCTGTAAAAATACAAGCCGGATGCAGTCTTGTGTCCTTTCTCATCAGTGCCTTTCCAGACAAAATCATGTGTGCCCTCTGCCAATTCCCCATTCATTATTGTCATAACTTTCTGTCCCTTGATATTGAAGATCTCCAGCTTGACTTTTTGCTTAACAGGAATAGTGAACGTAATTTTCGTCTCCGGATTAAATGGATTAGGATAATTCTGTTTCAGATGCAAACTCAAATTTGGTGTGTCGGTATCGGAATTGGAGACGAAGGCATTTAAGTCAATTTTCTGGGTTAATAACTGTGATCCGCCAATTCCCGGTATATTTCTCAACCAATTGACATAAAGATAATTATCGTCCAATGCAGTCAGGCTCATAGAATGCTGTTCCCCATATAAACTGGAAATTCCTACCCCTCCCGGGTGATTATCCAAACTGCCATATTGTGCTGATACTGATCTCATCATTACTTTTTTATTGAAAGTACCATCTTGCTGCCAGGCAAAGACGAGTCTTGGCCCTACTTTTGTAAAACAATAGTCGTAAACATCAGTGGTATTGACAATACTTACATCAGTGAAACCAGGAACAACATTTAAGGTAGTTCCATTCCATAAATACTTTGTTACTTTTATAATAGAATCTCCTTCGAGATAAGAAAGGTAAAAACAATTATCCTCACCTATCACTTTTACCTGAGTAGCAACGGAAGGCAAAATCCCCGGATCTGTCCATACAATTTGTCCTGTTTCTTTATCTACAAAGCACGCACTGGTAGTCATAGCCGAATTTATATTCAATTGCCAGATGATAAAATATCCCTGTGCCAAGGGGTAACAACCAACACTGATCAACGAATAAGGATTAGAATAGTTAAATAAAGTTACTCCTATTTGAGGCCAATTGCTCACAATTAAACCTTCCTCTGTGTATCTTTTCAGATACATTCTGTATTGGTTCTGCTGATAATCTCTTGCAAGAAAGTATTGGTCTCCCAAAGAGATTATTTCAGAATTTTCTGCTACTACTATTGCTCCTACTTCCCATTCGATTAGCCCATTATTTACTCTCGATAAACAAGCGTCTCCTTCAGAACTATAACTCAACCAACTGTAATATTCTCCCTTGCATACTTTTACCTTACTGCCAAAACTATTCATTTCCCAGGAATTCATGATCAAAGAATCAGTTTGTACCAAATTCTGATCATATACTCTGACAGAATTACTATAATCATTTCCAACTGGAGTTTGAATGTTTAAATTCTTGACTAAAACATAGTGATTGTCTGTTGTCTGAATCGCACCAAAATGGCCAGATTGATTACCGATATCCTGAGAAATGATACTTCCCGGATTTAGATAACTCATTTCTCCATTAGAAGAAACCTTTTGAAAATAGTATTTATCAATATTAAAATTAATGTCGCCATCATTAGTTTTAAACAGAAAAGAATTTGTAGAATTATTTCCAAAACTATAATATCCTGTCAGGTTTTGTGCTGTATTGTTGGTCTCAATACTAAAATGGTTTATTGCCAGATTTGTATCTAAATTGAATAAGCTCATGCGAAATTCCTGTGGATAAACAGCTTTTTTCAATTTCACAAACAGGATATTTCCTACTAAGTCATCTGAGTACGATATCCCTGAATAAGCATACATATTCTGATTTCCAACTAACTCTCCTGATGTATTTATTTTTCTAATTTTCAGGCCGCAGGTATAATCACTATACTGCCCACTGGATTCTTCTGTATAAATAATGTAATAATAATTATTATAATATACCGTCCCATTTCCCGTCCAATGTGTATAAGACATCATGTCAATCATACCTTGTTCCAATTCACAACCACTCTCACCCCAGCAAGGATTTCCATCAGCAGTAAATTTTTGAACTAACCAATACCATCCGCTATGATCAGGAATTGTACCATTATATTGCACTATGAAAGATCCTTCTTGCTGAGGAAACAAGCTTAAAGTTGATCCAATAATTGTAGTGCTCCACATATCATTCAGATTTTCATTAAAACACTTTAGAAGGTAGCTACTTAATTCTGGATAATTGTGTTTAAACTGTCCTATAACGATTGTATTGTTAGAAAGTTTGACTAATTTTTCAATAATACAAGTATCCGAAGAATCTTCGAGGATAACAGTATAAGCAATCCCGCTGTCATTTGCTCTGATTAAACTTGAAGTATTAGGTTGTCCAAAATAAGAATCATCGCTGCCCAATATACCCATGATCAGGGAATTATTATCCGTACAAGCCATTCCTACATTATTTGCATAAGCCTGAGTTGATAACAATAATCCATTGTCAGTCCATAAATTGGTTCCTGAGTTATTTATACAGGCTCCATAAATTGCTTTTCCACCGTCTCTTTCATCATACCAGGAAACATATGCCCCACCGTTATTGTTAGCAACGATACTTGGTTCATATTGATTCCCAGCCGTAGTACACAAAGGAATACCACCTGCCTGCCACATTCTTTGCCCCGAAGAAGTAAATTTTTGAATATAGATATCTCCATAATTGTCTGTATTAGTATCTTTCCACACAGCGATGAAGTTATTATCGGATGATTTTACTATGGAAGCTTCCATTTGATTTCCAAGTTTATTATCTGCGATAATCCCTGTTCCCCAGACATAAGTTCCGTTTGTGCTTACTTTCTGCAAAAACAAATCATATTCACCTGTTGAATTTGTCTCCCAATATGGATATACTACCCCATCTGCTGCGTCAACAGTGTTACCCATCTCATAATCACCAATCTGATACAACGACACAGGTTCTTCCCAGGCAAACTGTCCAAAACAAAAAGAAACTATACTTAATATTAGTATCACCAGATAAACTCTCATAATTAAAACCTCTTCGATTTTCTTACATTAATAATAAACAAGATTAAATATTTGTCAATTAAATTTCAATAAAAAGGAGCAATTATGCTCCTTTTTGTAGAATAACCTGTGAAATTAAAGCTTAAAATGTTCGACTTCTGATTTAAGCTCATTTGCTAATTTCGATAGTTCCGTCGAAGCTTTATGAGTATCGTTTGCATTTTGAGTTGTGAACTCAATATTCGTGTACATATCCGAAATACCATGTGCTATTTCCTGAATTCCCTGGCTGATCTCCATAGTGTTCCGCGTTATTTCCTGAACTCCGACACTCGCTTGATCACTGTTTCGGGCAATTTCATTAGATGCTTTTGCTGATTCTGAAGCATTCTGAGTTATTTCATTAACTGATTTATTTACATCATTTACATTCTCAGCAATCTTATGTGCAAAATCAACCACTTTCGATATCTGTGCTTGTACTATATCTGCCTCAGAAGCCATTCTGCCGGAAGTACGGGCAATTTCATTAGTGGTCTTATTCTGTTCATTTACACTGTTGGCGATCATTGTATTTATTGTACTTAAAGAACTGATAATCCCCGTAATATTAGTTATACTTATTGTTGTATTGTCAACAGACTTCTGTACATTCTCAATTTGTGAAGCAATGTTGGCAGTAGCATCGGCAGTTTGTTTTGCCAAACTTTTTACTTCGTTGGCAACTACGGCGAATCCTTTTCCTGCATCACCTGCACTTGCAGCTTCGATTGTAGCGTTCAGAGCAAGCATATTCGTTTGATCAGCTATATCGTTTATTAACTTAACAATTTTACCAATTTCCTTTGATGTTTTTTGCATTTCGTTCATCAACAAATTTGCTGATTCTGCTTCTTTCGATGCTTTTTGAGAAATATTAGAAGCTTGCTGAGTGTTTTTACCAATTTCTGAAACAGTAGTATTCATTTCTTCTATTGCTGATACTATTCCATTTATTTCCATGACTAATTCATTCACTGATTTTCCGGCGTTATTAATATTGTTAGTAAGTTCACTGATTTCTTTTACTGAGGAATTAATGTTCTTACTGGCAAGGGCTGTCACTTGAGCTACCTGATTTATATTGGCCGATAATTGCTCAGTCGCTGCTGCCACTGTCGAAACAGAAACACTTGTTTCCTCTGCTGAACTTGCAATTGTATTAGCATTGGAACTCATTTCCTCCGCTGATGCTGATACTAAATGTGACTGACTTGCCATCGCAGAAGATTGTTTTACCATATTGTCAGCCGTGGCATATAATGAAGTACTTTTTTGGTTGAGAGAGATTATTCCTTGTGAAATATTTGAAATAATGGAATAAATCTTATCTATAAAAGTGTTGAAATTTGTTGATAAGTCACCAATTTCATCATGAGATGTAATATCTAAACGTTTTGTTAAATCACCATCTCCTTCAGAAATATCTTTCAATTTTTCATTTAAGACTTGGATAGGATTCGAAATTCCCAATGCTAAATAATATGATAAAAAGAAGCTTATAAAAATGAAAAAGATCGTTGCAATGATCAGAATATTTCGCATTCTTTGAATCGGAGCAAATATTTCATCTTTGAATGATCCCACAGCAATGCTCCATTTAGTGTTTGGAATGGGTGAATAACCCATGTATCTATATGAACCTAAGTATGGATAACCCCCAAAGCCTTTAGCTCCTGTAATCATTTGATTCATAATTGCAGCTAAAGGTTTGAAAACTGGATCAGTTTCAGATTCCTTGATATAATTAACCTGCTTGACTATTAATTCTCTGTTTTTATGAGAAATTAAAGTTCCTTTTTCATTAATAATATAAGAATATCCCTTTTCTCCATATTTTAGACTGTCTGTTACTATAGTGAGAGCTTCTCCCGGTAAACGTCCAATTAATACTCCAACAACACTGCCAGCTTCATTTTTTATTGGAGCAGCAACCATTATAACTGCACTATTAGTTACTTTACTGATTATAACATCACTCACTGTTGTTTGGCCACTCATTGCTTTTTTTATGTAATCACGATCAGATAGATCTGCTGTTGTTCCATCCGGATATTTCGCTTGACCATTAAGGTCAACGACTCCCATTCCTATATAAAAGGTCCTTTCAATCTCATCCTGCAAAGCAGTTTTTTGCATACCTTCCCAGTCCATTGAACGTACTACATTACGATTAGCTATTCCCTCAAGTACTATAGTATATAAATCCAAATTTGCCGAAACTTGTTTTGCTCCCTGTTCTGATAAAGAAACAAGGGAATTCTCTAAAGAATCTTTCAAGGAGTTTGAAGCCAGAAAATAAGAAATAAATCCTAATCCCAATGCAACAATCATTAAACTTACTAAGGAAAATGCAATAATTCTGATACGAATGCTCAAGTTCTTAAACATAGTTTCCTCCACTTTTCTATTAGTCATATTTCAATATATTCAGTAATTTATGTCAATGAAAAAAGTGAAAACCATTCAAATAGGTAACGAAATGTAATAAATTACCAATGATTACTATAATTGCAAGCATGAACATTGTTTTAGTGTATAAATCCATCATACAAGCTGAAATCAATTTAATCCGGTTTTTGCATTAGCGATTTGCCGGCTGTGTCGAAGATCATGAAGATTATTAGTTCTTCAAAATTTCTTTCTTTATATCTCGCCTGCCAGCTGCCTATTGCCACAGTATTCATCAATTTGCTTATGCATTTTTCTATAGGAACTTATCACTTAACTCTTAACTATTCACTCTTAACTATTTTATGAGAAGCATCTTCCGGCTCAACGTTTCCCTGTCCGTAACTAATCTGTAAAAATACAAGCCGGATGCAGTCTTATGTCCTTTTTCATCCACACCCTTCCAGACATAATCATGTGTACCCTCAGCCAATTCCCCATTCATTATTGTCATAACTTTCTGTCCCTTGATATTGAAGATCTCCAGCTTGACTTTTTGCTTAATTGGAATAGTGAATGAAATTTTCGTCTCCGGATTAAAAGGATTGGGATAATTCTGTTTCAAATTCAAACTCAAATTCGGTGCGTTGTTATCAGTATTGGAGACGAAGGCATTTAAGTCAATTTTTTGCGTTAGCAGTTCAGTAGTATGTGCTACGGGTAATATTCTTAACCAATTTATATAAACACTATTTGAATTGCTTGACTGGATTATTGGATTACGATGATTTCCACTCAGATTGGTAACGCATACGCCTTCTGGATGATTATCCAAACCTCCATATTGGGCAGAAACTGCTCGGATTTTAATCCTGTAAACATCATTATCATAATCTTCGAATGCGTATAAAACTTTACCACTTACTATTGCATAATCATAGGAACAAATGCCTGTTGATGAATATATATCTATATCATTAAACCCGGTAGAACATACTATACTGCTACCATTCCACTCATATTTCCTTAAACGTAAAACTCTATCATTTGTTCCATAGATTACGTACGACAGAAATACTTTATTATTATCACTTTTGCATTTTACATCCAGTACTCCATCAGGTAACATATTTGGATTATTCCAAAGAATTTCTCCACTTTCTTTATCAATGTAACATGCAGAATAAGTACCAACTATTCCTTCAAGAACCTCCCATATTACAAAGTACCCGGTTTGAAGAGGCACAATTTTGCAATTCTGTACATTATTTTGATATGGCATTGAACAAATAGTAAGCCCACTGTCCGGCCATCCCGGATAATTATTCCCATCAGCCGTAAACTTTTCCAAAAAAAGTCTTCGTGTGCTCAAATGCCCTTCTGATGCTAAGATAATGCGATCATTAAGATCCTCGATAATGCAATCAGAGGCAATATTTTTTTCAGTCAATTCCCATTCTATTTGTCCGTTACTTATTCTGTTTAAATACATATTTCCATTGTAGGAATAAGCAAGCCAAGTATAGTCAATACTTGGAAAAGCATCTATGGCACTAATCTCATATTCATTTTCACCAGTGTCAAAGCATAATGAATCTGTTAAACTCATTTGTTCGTTATATACTTTGCACAGGCTTATTTTATCTCCAGAAAAAACCATATTTTGAAAAATGTTTAAAACATAGTGTTCGTCACTCGTTTTTACTAAAGAAGACATACTTGATTGCCGTCCATAATTCCCACTAAAACTCTGCCCCGGAATCGGATATTGCAAGTAACCTTCAGGAGAAACTTTTTGATAGTAATAAATTTCGTCATTGGTATATGAGCCTTCTCCATACTTACTTTTGACAATGAGCTCATTGAACCCATTATTATTCTGACAAAAAAATTCATTTACTGTTTCATACTTACTAGCACCGAGGTTAATGTTTGTGGTGACCGGATCACTACTAATATTTATTATACTCATTACGAAAGTATGAGGATAATCTGTCTTTTTTGATGTATAATATATAAAATTGCCAGATTGACAAAACATTTCTCTTTCTCCACAATCCATTTCCCATATGGCATCCCATATTGCAGTGCCATTGCTACTGATTTTTTGCATTTTAAAACAATAATCTGATAATTGAGTATAATAATCTGTTGTTTCTTTCACATATGCAATATAAGTTTCATTATTATTATTAACAAAGGCTTTCAATTGAAGATAATTATCATATGTATCATCTCCACCTGTATGATGATCTAAATAAACTCCATTGCCTGCCCAACACGGAACTCCTAAAGATGAATATTTCTGCGCATAGATATTTCCATCAATTGGACTCCTGTATCTATAAATAAAAGCACTATCAGGTAATGCAGTAATACTACTATAATAAGAATCTAAATAAACTGTCCATAACAAATTCAAATTGTCATCAAAACATTTGAAACAATTGTTTTCCTGTATTGTATGATCAAAAGAATTTGTAGTCCAGGCAACTAAGGTGTTATTTGTTAATTTTGTTAAAATGTGAAAATTGCCAGTTTGAGTGGTATCTACTACATCAAAATAACTCGGTTCTCCACCTTCAGTAACTTTAAACAAGTTAAAAGCCCGATAATAATCATTAATATCTTCAGAACTTTCTGATCCAAAAATGATTGAGTTGTCATCAAGACAATAAACATTTAAAATGAAATTGTAAGGATCAGTAGATAGTAAAATACCATTAAGTGTCCAGTTGTTGATTCCATTACTGTTAATATTGGCTCCATATATTGATAAACCATCATTCCTACTATCTGTCCACAAAACATATACTCCGCCATTTTGATCTGCAACTACAAAAGGACTACTTTTAACATTTGCATGTGAACAAATCGCAACACCTCCTTCTTGCCACATTCTTTGACCGGAAGTATTGAATTTCTGGATGTAAATATCACCAGTTGCATTAACACTTGTATCCATCCATAATAGCATATAATTATTATCTGATGTTTTTATTATCGTAGCATCCATCTGGTTACCAATTTTATTATCAGCAATTATGCCCTCACCCCATATAATTGCACCTGTATTGTTAACTTTCTGCAAGTATAAGTCAAACTCACTCTGATTATTTGTCTTCCAGAAAGTATAAATTACACCATCATCCGTAGTAATAGAATTTCCTAATCTAAGCCCTTGAGATTGAAAAGAAACCACAGGTTCTTCCCAGGCAAATTGTCCAAAACAAAAAGAAACTATACTTAATATTAGTATCACCAAATAAACTCTCATAAATAAAACCTCTTCGATTTAATTTCAATAAAAAGGCGAACTCACGTCCGCCTTTTACATATATCTGTTGTGGGTTCTCTTCTCCCCCACTAACAACTAACAACTAACAACTAATAACTATTCCCCTGCTTTATCCAGCAGTTTCTCATAGATATCTCCATCACCGGATTCGGTGGAATCAGGGCTGGATCCACCTATACTGATATACAGCTTAACACTTGAGCCGCCCATAGCATTTTGTCCGGAAGGGGGATCTGTCATAATGATTTTATCTTTCTCCACCTGATCAGAGTATTTAAGAATTTTTTCACCCATTCTGAGGCTGGAATTCGTTAGTTTTGTCATAGCTTCGGGCAGAGTCAAATTGGTTAAATACGGTACTCGAACCAATTGTGGACCTGCACTGACAATCACACCGATCGTTCTTTTGACCTTTATTTTCAAACCTGTTCCGGGACTTTGCGAAATAATGGCACCTTTTTTGATGTCACCACTGGGTTCAGTTCCTGTTTGTTTGATGTAAATATTGAGTTCAGCACAAGCATCACGGGCATCTTCAAAATTTAAACCTATCAGACTGGGTACTTCAACTTCATCTTCGTGCCCTACAATAATTTTCATCAGAATATTAATTCCAAAGAAACCTAAGACAAAGATTATCAATAAGATTCCCAGAGCTATTGAAAAGGCTTTAAATTTATCCATCCATCCTCCGTTAGTGCGTCTTTACCATCTTCGCGGCAAAGGCACCATCAGTATTATGTTTATGTGGTAATGTTTTAAAATATCCGTTTTGGGTCAATTCTTTGTTTACAAATTCTTCAGCTCTTACCAAAGAAAAATTAGGATTCTGCTGTAGGAAATTCTCTACCTGCTTTTCATTTTCTTCATAATTGAGGGTACAGGTACTATAGATCAGAAATCCACCGGCTTTGACAAAGCTGGCACCTTTCTGCAGAGCAGCCGCCTGAAGCTTGATTAAAGAAGGCATATCCTGATTGAATTGCCACCTTAACTCAGATTTACGCTGAAATACTCCCCAGCCTGAGCAGGGAACATCCAGTAGCACTTTGTCGTATGCAGGTGCTACAGGACCAAAATGAAACGCATCTGCAGTAACTATCTGCACATTATCTATCTGCAGTCTTTCCAGAGCTTGCTTGAGCTGTTTAGTCTTATTTGGGATCTTATCTACAGCAATAACTTCGCCGGTATTGTTCATTAATTCTGCAATGTAAGCAGTTTTACCACCTCTCCCGGCAAATAAATCCAGAATACTCTCATGCTCCAATGGATTAAGAAGTTCTACCACCAACGCCTGTGCGGTGTCCTGAAATGAATAATAACCTTCTTCAAAAGCAACATCATTGATCACTTTCTGCCCTTCTGCTGATATTAAGATATTTTCAGACAACTTACTATCTGTAAATTCAATATTTTTCTTACCAAAATAATTCAGTAATTTCTTCTTATTAGTTGCTATTTTGTTGACTCTTATATGCAGTAAAGGAGCTTCATTAAAATGCATGAACATGTATTCCAGCTCTTCCTCACCATAAAGCTTAGACATTTCACTTACCACTTTTTCCGGAAATGAATACTCTACTGACAGTCTCTTTACCAATGCTTCGGGATATGCGACTATTTTCTGACGCTGCCAGGATCTGAGAACAGCATTCACAAAATCAGCTACCTTATCCCCAAACAGACTTTTGGCCATCTCAACTGCTTCATTTATGGCAGCATAATCCGGGATACTTTCCATATGCAGTAACTGGTACATAGCCAAATACAGAATAACTTTGATCTTTAGATCAGTTGCTCCAAACTTCTTATCGTCTGTATATTGCGATAATATATAATCCAAATTGAGGTGCATTTTAATGTCACTTTTACCCAGTAAATAAAATAGATTATGGTCATCCGTAGACTCCATTTTCTTGAGTTAATTTTGCAGTAATTTATCAGAAAACATATTGTTTTTCAGTACTTTCAGGATAATGTCGTAAACTTCTTTCCTGATGTTCATTTTAATTCCTTTTTTTGTACAGATACTTGATAATCTCCTTGATGATCGCTTCAGGAGATTTATTTTGAATACCGAGATCACTGATGGTTTTGCGTATATCCTGCTGTTTATAACCCAGAGTGATCAAGGCTTGTTCTGCTTCGATGATATTATGTTGTTCTAAACTCAACGGTGATGCATCAACAGGAATATCAAGAATCTTATCTTTCAATTCCACTATCAGTCTTTGGGCAGACTTTAAGCCTAATCCGGGAATCTTGGCTAAAGCTTTTTCATCTTTCAAACTTATATTGGCCGCAATTTGATCTATTGTCATCGAAGATAAAGCTGAAATCGCGATCTTTGGTCCTATATGAGAAACAGTTATGAGTAAGCGAAACAAATCGCGTTCTGCTTCTGAGATAAAACCATAAAGACGAACTCCTTCATCGTTCTGATAATAATGAATATACAATTGCACCATTGCACCTTGTTCCGGTAATTTATCGTATGTGGACATAGGGATTTTGACATCATACCCGACTCCATGACAGTCTATAACCACAGTAACAGGTGATTTTAAAGCAATAATTCCTTTGAGATAAAATATCATACTAATCCTGCAAATCTATTCTTGTTAAAATAGCAAAGTGCTACAGCTAAAGCATCTGCAGCATCTTCTGATTCTATATTGTTCTTCAGCTTTAAGATCTGTTGTACCATATAAGTGACTTGTTTCTTAGCCGCATTTCCATTGCCTACAATAGATTGTTTAACTTCTCTGGGACTGTACTCGGCAATTTTAATCTGATGCATAGCCATAGTCAGCATGATAGAACCGCGAATGTGTCCCAAAACGAATGCAGAATTAATATTCTTACCATAGAATATCGACTCGATCACACAAATCTCAGGCTTGTATTCACTGATTGTTTTCTCCAGTTCTGTATTAATGAGTAAAATCCTCTCTGGCAATGACAGAGAGGATTTAATTTTTATCACATCACAACCAGCGGCTGTAATTTTTCTATGATCAGTCTCAATCAATCCTATTCCGCAATTTCTGCTTCCCGGATCAATTCCTAAAATTATCAATCTGCCTGGATCCTTTCCATGACTTCATCAGATACTTCTACATTAGTATAAATCTTTTGAACATCATCTAAATCTTCCAGTTTGTCTATTAACTTGAATACTTTTTCTGCAAAATCATCAGCGTTAACTGTTGTTTTTGGGATTCTGGTTAATTCTGCATTCAGGAACACCATTCCCTGAGCTTCTAAAGCAGCCTGAACTTTATAAAAGTCGGAAGGCTGAGTTAATATCAGGAAATTCTCTCCATCAACCTGTACATCATCTGCACCAGCTTCCAAAGCCTGCATCATCAGATCATCTTCGTTCAAGCCTTCACCGGAAACAGAGATACTTCCTTTTAACTCGAAATTCCAGGATACTGAGCCAATCTCTGCAAGAGATCCGCCGTATTTGGAAAGAATGTGTCTGACTTCAGCTACAGCTCTGTTCTTGTTGTCACTCAGGACTTCAATGATCAAAGCAACACCGTTATGTCCATAACCTTCGTAAATGATTTCTTCATAATTAACACCTTCAAGCTCGCCTGTACCGCGTTTGATAGACTTGTCGATGTTGTCTTTGGGCATATTATTAGCTTTGGCATTAGCGATAGCTGTTCTTAAACGGGGATTCATATTCACATCCCCACCGCCTTCTTTCGCTGCCAAAATGATTTCTTTTACTATACGGGTAAAGATTTTACCTCTTTTAGCATCAGCGGCACCTTTTTTGTGCTTGATACTACTCCATTTATTATGTCCTGACATACAATCCTCCCGGTTATTCCTTCTCTTTGTAAGCAGCAATTACATTCTTTGCTATTTCTTCAGGTACTTTTTCGAAGTGTGAGAATTTTTGTACAAATTTTCCTCTACCTTGTGTCAAAGACTTAAGAGCAGTAAAGTAGGTAAAGAGTTCAGCCAAAGGTAATATTGCATTTAGAACTTGTTTTTTACCTTTTTGTTCCATACCCATGATCTTACCACGGCGAGTGGAAATATCACCCATTACATCACCCATGTATTCACCCGGGATAATGATCTGAACTTCATGGATCGGTTCAAGCAAGATAGGATTAGCTTTGTTGAACCCATCTTTTAAAGCCATAGCTGAGGCAATTTTGAAAGCCATTTCTGAAGAATCCACATCATGGTAACTTCCGAAATAAACATCAACGCAAATATCCACAACCTGACAACCTGCTATAATACCTTTTTCCATTGTCTCGACAACACCTTTTTCGATTGCCGGGATAAAGTTGGAAGGAATTGTTCCACCTACAACAGAGTTAACGAATTTATAACCTTCACCTCTGGGGGTAGGACTGATTCTGAAATATACATCACCGTATTGTCCTTTACCACCGGATTGTTTCTTGTGCTTGTAGCTTACATCAGATTTTCCTGTGATTGTTTCTTTGTAAGGAATTCTGGGGGACTTAAGTTCGATATCTACTTTGAATCTGTTTTTTAATCTTTTTTCGATTAAACTGAGTTGAATTTCACCAACTGCTGAAATCACATTCTCATGTGTTTCCATATTCAGGGTAGAATAAATAGTAGGATCTTCATTCAATAATTTATTTAATGCTGTTCCAATTTTTTCATCATCATTTTGATTTACAGCTTTAATAGCTTGCCAGTAAACAGGTGTAGGAAGCGGAACTTCCGGATAAGCAAGCTTACTGTTTACACTAACTACAGAATTCAAGCCCTTAGCATATTTCAATTTAACCAATCCGCCAATTTCACCGGCTCTGATCTCAGAAGCATCACTTCTGTTCTTGCCCAGGAAATAATAAGAAGAACTGATCTTGTCTTTTGTATCTTTTTCAGGGATGTAAACATCCATACCGGATTTGATCGATCCTGAATACATTCTGATATAAGCAACATCACCAATATTAGGGTCAACGATTGATTTGAAGATGTACCCGAGTACTTCACCCGTTGGGGAACAAACTAAAGTTGAAGGCTTGCCATCGGAAAGTACGGGCATTTCTTTTTTGTCCTCAGGTGAAGGAAGGTATTCCAAAATTGCGTCAATAATAGCATTTACACCAATATTTCCGGTACCTGAACAACAAAAAGCAGGAAGGATAGTACCGGCAGTAATACCTTTTTTTAGTCCGCGTGTTAAATCTTCCTGAGAAAGTTCGCTATTTTCCAGATATTTTTCCAGTAACTCTTCATCTGTTTCAGCAACAGCTTCAGTAAGTTTCATTTTTTCTTCTTCAACATAGTCTGCCATATCAGCAGGGATATCGGTAACAGTATCATTTATAATTGCTTTGCCTTTAATAATATCGATTATACCTTTGAAACCGGCTTCTTTGCCAATGGGAACAAATACAGGTGCACATGTGATCCCAAATTGTTCGTGAATGGTTTCCAAAGTTTTGTCGTAATCTGCATGCTCTGCATCCATTTTGTTCACAATTAAGCATTTGGAGATGTTTCTTGTTTCCAGAACTTCAAAAGAGTTCTCTAAACCAACTTCAAATCCTGCTGCAGCATTTGCTACGATAACAGCAGTTTCTGCACCGGTAGTAGCAGAAATTTGGTCACCCACAAAGTCAGGGTAACCAGGAGTATCAATAATATTGATTCTGCTATTCTTCCAGTCAAGGTATCCAACACCGAGAACCAAAGAGATTCCTTTGGCAATTTCGTCCGGATCTGAATCCATAACTGTGTTTCCATCAGAGACGCGACCTACTCTATTTGTCACTTTGGCATTAAAAAACATCTGTTCGACTAAGCTGGTCTTACCTGCCCCGCTCGCACCCATGAGGGCAATATTCCTGATATTTTTCATATCATAATTCTTCATATATCCTCCAGTATCTTATTTTAATACAATTATACCATATTTGAAAAAAATACTATCTTGTCAATCTACTAATTATCTTAATTCTAACTAATTGATGTGATAATATTTAAACTAATTTATAAAAAACAGAATCCGGTCTCTTTCAAACCGGATTCTATTTTACAGTAAATATTTATTGAATTATGACAGTTTTACGGACTTGTTCAATCTTGTCAGTCTTCAAACGTAAAAAATACACTCCGGCCGCACAGTTTTTGTTCTGTCTGTCTTTCCCATTCCAGACAACCGAATTATAACCTTTGGCAGAATTCAATCTATATGATTGAATTAATTGACCTTTAATATTGAAAATCTCCAGTTTGGGATTCTTTGTATCATTCAAAAAAAACTCCACTTTGGTTTGACTACCCGCATGGAAAGGATTAGGGTAATTTTTGAAAAGGAAATTAGCATTGGCTACATTGTCCTGATTAGATACATAAAATCTGGCAGTCAACCAGGTGGTATCAGGAAAAGATGTCACATTAGCAGGTGTAGCTGTATCATTAGCTACTATACGGTAGGTGATAGTATCTCCATCAGAAGCAATCGAACTGTACATTAAAGTATAAAGATTCATTCCCATGCCATTGAAATTCAAAGTATTCAAACTACCACTGTTTACCTTGTACTCCATATATACTGAACCCACCATCACATTGTCAGTAACCATCACTGCCAAAGGAGCAGGAAATTCTCCAACAATGAAATTTTCCGGAGGTGTAAAACTGATCACAGGTGCAGTCGTATCAGCAGGTACAACAATAGTGAATACATGCGGGTCCGGAGCACCGATATAGGGATGATTTTCGCTTCTGCCAGATAAATCAGCGGCATGAATATAATAGGCAACCTGTGTTCCAGGAGCTTGAGCAGGAATTATGGCCTGATAATTATTCTCCGTAACCATTGTCATCGGTATTGCAGTATATTCGCCATTATTAATTTTATAAACGACTTTCAAAGAATCACTATACAACTGTGCACCACTATAGCAGTAAACATAAGCGTTAATGGGATAGCCATCAGCTATTGTCTGTTCGGGTAAAAGGGGAATATGATTGATATAAAGCTGACCTCTGTCTCCCAATTCATGAGTACGGCAATGCAGAGCATCTGTACTTTCCCAGGGAGCACTTCCCAAGCCGGTAAAACCAATGATTTCATATCCAGGCATCGCTGCCTGATATACAGCTAAAGCTGCATTATCCATATTTGCATTTCCTGTCTTTGGCACGAACACTTTTTTGTTCAGAATCAAAGAATTTGTATAGGGCTGATTGCTGGGGGTATTTACACGATAGATTTGATATGGCGTGCCCCAGGAGCTGATCTGACTGGAAAAGAAGGTTACTAAAGACTCAATTTGATTATACTGTGGATGGGTTGTTGGTACGCTTCTGATTAACATCTTATCAGGAGCCAGAAATTTTCCCCAGCAATCTATATGATCAATATAAGTATTATTGGGATCCTGAACAACATAATAAGTATTAATCCCACAATAGTTCAAAAGCATATCATTAATTTCCTGATGGGTATAATTGGTGTTTTCTGTATAAACAATATGAGTAGATGCTGCCACTCCGAGCCCGTCACACATATAATTACCACCAGTATGTTCAAGATTCATTCCAAAGCAATTCAGTGTATCATAAGTAGCGTAACGGGATGTAACCATATCATCGTTGGGGCGTGGTCTGTTATAAATATAGTCCATTGTACCCATTTCATTGTTACCATCAAAAATGAACCAGGGACCGTAGTCTCTTGTCCAATAGGAATCTGTGGGAGCTATCATAAATTCGCAATTGTCGGTATTCACACCGGCTGAATTATATTGATTTAGAACAGTATTAGCCTGAGACTGACTTGACACAATAGTTATTACCCGAATATCCATTGATAATTCAATAATCAGGGACATAGGAATGCCAAACGGATAACGGATCATCACACCTGTCATAGGATCAAATTCAGCAAGCTGTCTAACAGGAGCCATCGGTGGATCTGTAATAATTCTGTTTCTTCCAATTTCGCTCCGTCTGGACAATTCATCAGGTGTCATCCAATGGGGTAAAGAGAAAGGGTTATTCTGATTCCATAGTTCTGTTTTCTTAACCAGATCTATTGTGTTAGTAGCATTTACTAAGTTTACAAAAAGAGTAAGCACCAGCAAAACAGTCATCTTAAATTTCATTATTTTCCTCCACAAATCCATTACTCCAGAGTATAACTGAAGCAAAATGTTCATTCCAGGTTATCTTTAAATTCCAACTAATTAGGTCAATTAAATTCTTTATTCTTGTCTTAAAATCATGTTATAATGTTGATTCAGATATAGAAAGTAATTTTGAAATTCACAACTTTAGTAATGCTTAATTTTTTTATTTTTTGAAATAAGAGAATTATTCGTTCTGATTATTATAAAAACGATAAGAAAGGCTAAGCTTCCAATTGTTGGAGACCTGACTCATAATACTGAAAACATCTTTATGCTGGTTGGGATAAGAATCTTGATTCTCTTTATATGGATATATTTTTGCCCGTGCGGAGTTACTTTCGAGGGAAAATTCCAGGTAAAAAGAATCATATACTTTTTGAGAGACACCTGCCCCTGTGTAAATTGAATTACTTATTTCCATTTTTGTGTAGCAATTACTATTAATCGTTACAAAATTATACCCTCCTTTAAAAAACACTTCGGTATCATAAGAAGTATGGAAATTTGCTAATCTATAATTGGCAATCAAATATAAAGGGGTATAAGTATAACTATAAGTATAGGTATAAGCATGAGTATCATAGGTTAATTCAGGTTTGCGGACAGACTGGAACTCTATACCTAAACCATAAGAAAACTGATTGTTCTCTTTTAAAATCTGAGCACCTAAACAATAAATATTCGGAATTTTAGACTTATTGTTTGCAAGTCCGTAAATCTCCCCTTTATTCGATTCTTCGGGAATATACCCCAAATAAAACTGACCAAAACCCCAGACATAATTACTTAGTATAATTAAAATAATGCTGATCAAATATTTCTTTTGCACACTAATCTCTCTTTTTCCCGGCTATTTCGAATAAAAATGTGAAGAACTTCTTCTGATGTTCTATGTCTAAGATTCTTTCCGGATGCCATTGGATTCCCAGAGCAAATCCGGGTGTGTCATACTCTATCGCTTCAATGACTCCGTCTTCCGCCATTGCTACAACCTGATAACCCTTACCGATGAAATCGGGATTCAAGCCTTGATGATGGTTGGAATTAACGGTTATTTCTCTTTCAGTAAAGATTTGCGGCAGCCATTTCCCGCCCAAAATTTTAATTTTATGATATTTCTCGCCATAATGATTGACAACTGTGTCCAGGTGCTGGATCAGTTTACCTCCGGTTGTGATATTCATTAACTGCATTCCGGCACAAATACCCAGCAAAGGTGTTTGAGTCTCTAAAGCAAATTCTACAAGTAATGGATCGGAATAGGCTCTGCGTTCATGGGCGATATCGGCTGTAGGATGCGGTTCTTCCCCATACATAGAGGGAGGATAATCAAGTCCGCCAATAATAATAATGGCATCAATCATTTTGAAATACTCAGTCAGACAGGCACGATCTGTCGTGCAGATTATCGGTAAGGGTAATCCGCCATGATTATAAATCGCATCTATATATGTATCTCTGATATGAAATTGATGGTATGATCCCAATTGCATATAATTCATGCTCAATCCTATCACAGGACGCTTCATAATATTCTCCACTTTTTTACAAAATTGTTCTTATAATAACAAAAAAAATCATTTTATTATTTACTGATTCTATAGCCAATTATCAGCGAAAGATGGCTGTAAGTAATCTTGGTTTTGGTTTCTGTAAGAATGAGATTTCCATTCCCTGTCCAGACTGTATGGGCTATATCTAAATTACCTTTATGCATTTTATACATAGCGGAAAAGACAAAATCCTTATAACTGGCGGAAGCCCCGAACCCATAGTATAAACCACCTGAAAGAATATTATCACCTTTAAAAGCAGTAGATCCTGACATAAAATTGTAGCCTAATTGCAAATCTATTTCTGGTTTAAATTTATATTCCCTGAGTTGATATTTTCCTGCACAATAAATTGGGATATAATTAAAAGTAGCCTCTTTGTAAGTTTTCGTCTCATTATACCCTCTGGGAAACTGAATTTCAATCCCTGCACCATAAATATAATTTTGTTTTTGGATTAAATATTCAAATCCAGGTGTTATACCGGCATTAATTTTCATCTCCTCATTGGCTTCCTCAACAGGAAAATACTTTATTGTTCCTCCGAGATCTAAACTGCCATTCAATTGGATCAGTGAACTCAATCCACTAATACACCCCAAAAAAATCAATATAATCAGGATTTTGTTCATTAATCCTCTTCCTCCGAAACTTTGATATTTCAAAAATGTAACTAATATTGTTTATGTCAACCAGATTATTTGACAGTGGTACTCGAATAGTTTTTGTCATGAATCTCATCTCATAAAAGATATGACTTCTGTGCAATTTTTCAACCTTTAATAAACTATTCTCAAAATCCATCCTATTTCAATTAGCGGGATATTTTTATCAAGAAAGTTACTGCAAGTCTTTAGTTGTCTTGATAAATTCCTCATATTCTTTACTCTTCTTATATTTAACAAAATCTAAATACTGTAAATGATAAAAATGCATAAAAATACCAAAAAAAAGGCCTAAACTCATGTGTTCCGGATGCTTTCTTTTTATCCAGTAAATCAGTTTCCAAAAGTAAAATCTTTCGGGAGAAAGAATACCAATCCATAAAACCATTAAGAACAATGTAATAAAATCACTAATTTTCAAAACTCCTCTTATGGAAGTTTTTACTTTAGGTTTCTTAAAAGTATTCATGAAAACTTCTACTCTTTCAAAAATTCGTTGTGGATCAGATATTTCCTTCAAAACCTTGCTATAACCTTGATACAGTTCTTCTATATCCATTTTTGGAATAAGATTTATCTTAAATTCTGAAAAATCCAATTCTTCTAACAAGCGATTCTCTTCATACATTCGTTTATGAAGTTTAGTTCCAAGAGGAGCCTTAAGCAAGTTTACTGTTGATATTACTATACCACTTTGTTGGATCAAATCGATTTGTTGTTGGAAACTGTTTGACGTATCAGAATCGAATCCCAGAATAAATCCGCCACTAATAATAAAACCTTTTGCATGCAAACGATTAATACTTTGAATGGTATTTCTTTGCAGGTTTTGAGATTTACCACATTGTTCCAAACTTTCGACAGATGCTGTTTCGATACCGACAAATATATTACGGAAACCTGCTTCGGACATTAATTGCATCAATTCATCATCATCAACCAAATTAATTGAAACCTGGGTTCCAAAACTAACAGGCGGTTTTTTTTCTGCACGCCAATCTATCAAAGCAGGAAGTAAAGATTCTTTAAGTATTTTTTTGTTCCCAATCAAATTATCATCTGCAAATAACAACATATCAAAACCTGATAAATCACCAAGAGCCTGTATTTCATTCAGAATTTGTGTCGGATTTTTTATTCTCTGCTTTCTTCCAAAAAGAGAAGTTACATCACAAAAATCACATTGATGAGGACAGCCTCTGGAATATTGTACAATTCCATAGAGATAATCATTCTTATTAATTAACTCCCATCTGGGTATTGGTGACGAACTTATGTCAGCAAATTCGTTAGTTTGATAAATCCTTTTTGCATTGCCTTGTGCAAGATCCTGAAGAAAAAGAGGCAGGGTTAATTCAGCTTCATTCAAAATAAAATGATCTATGCCTTCAAATGACTCATATTCATGTGTAAACAAAGGACCACCAGCTACAATTTTCACATTTGTTCTTTTTAATTGCTTAATCAAATCCCGGACATGGAAAGCTTGAACATTCATGGCACTAATGAAAACATAGTCTATATTGCATAAATCTTTTTCTGTTAGTTGACGTACATTCAGATCTATGAGCTTAACAGACCAATCAAGTGGCAATAAAGCTGCTACTGTTAAAAGTCCTAAAGGTGGATATACAGATTTTTTCATTCTGATTTTAGCGATGAATTTCATTTTCCAAAATGTTGGAGGCATCTGGGGATATACTAACAATACATTCATATTTTAACCTTCCTAAGAACAATAGAAACTAATATTTTCTCCAAAAATTACCCTCCTCAGGAGGGGTACCCGTCAAGGCGGGGTGGTTGAATTCTTTTCCTTATTAGCTGGTAATGTAATATGCTGGACGCTGGTCCCTGCTTATAGTACATATTATACGAATAGAGAGGTCTAGAGCAACAAGACCTTTAATATAGTATCTGTAATATATGCTTAATGCTATTTTAGCAGGACCATTTTGATATACTTACTTTGGTTTCCAGATTTGACTTTGCAGAAATAAATCCCTGAGGATACTTTTTGTTTCCTATCATTTCTTCCTTCCCAGAGCAAAGTATGTTTACCCTGAGGCATGGTATTTTTGAGTAAAGTACAAACCTTTTGACCTTTGATATTATAGATTGATGCTTCCACATGACCAGGAGATTTTAGATCGAAAGATATTTTTGTAGAGGGATTGAAAGGATTAGGATAGTTCTGTTGGAGAGTCAAAATTGATGTCTTAGATACTTCAGTGTCTGATGTTTCGACAGGGGGTTGACCTAAATCAATCTCGGTGTAGATAAATGAAGCATCAGTAATATTGGCAGAAGATTTCCACTGCATAAAATAGTAATTATTGGGAGAGGATATAAGGTTATTTGTAATACTTGTCCAGTTATCCCATTCAATAAGTTCCACATTATCAAACCAGGCATAAGATACACCGCTATTGGAAGAGCTGCTGGCCAGTCTGATATCAAAATAATTAGCATTATCGGGAATTGTCAAGTCGAGACTGTACTGAGTCCAATCAGTATTTCCGGTAATATTAGCGGTTATATACTCATTTCCAATAGATGAGGCTCCGGATTCTCTAGTATTGAAATATCTGATTTGAATATTGGCACTCAGAACATTCTGAGTTTTGATATAACCATTCAGAGTATAGGCAGTGGAATGACTATATCTTTTGATTTTTTGCTTAGTTTTCACATATTGAGTATTGGTGTTAGCCGGTAGATTCATGCAGATTGAGCGTTGACCGGCAAAGTAATCAAAGGTATTATAAGCACTGTTTGTATTCGGGAAGCTCCAGAAATCGGAACCTTCATTTTCAAAATTACCTACCCAAAGTTTTGGGATTCCCAGACGATACTCCCAGTTACCAAAAGGTGTGATCTGATCTATGGAGGAAATACTTCCTCTGCGTTTGAGAGGAATTGTTTCGGAAATATATTCTGTATCATGAGCTGTCATGGTAAAAGGTCTGGCATTTTGTCGGGGGAACATCTGCATATTTAAGGAATCTTTGATCACGCTAGCAGTGTTATCGATGCGATTGACAGCAAGATATGTATTGAGGGCTTTTGATCTCCAGGCAACATAATCGAGAATATGGTTAGCGAGTTCACCGGTAGCGAGGCGTGGCATAAAATTATCGATAAACACAGGAGTAATTCCAAATTCGTAGAAACCATCCTGATTGAGTTTAGTATTGAGAATCATAGAAGAGAAAGTTTCCAGATAAGTCAGGTCGAAAGCAAAGTTACCCAGAGAGTGAGCAATTAATTTACCATTATAGAGTTCCAGTCCCTGAATAATATGAGAATGATGTACAATTACGAGATCAGCACCCTGATCAATGGCAAAATGCCTAATCTGAACATCCCACATGGGTGGAAGATCTATTCTTGGAGCAGAATCTTCATCTTCAGTTTCGTCTATGACTTCACCTTCAGATTTATCGTAATTTGAACCTGGCATTAGTGAGTATTCACTGCCTGCATGCATTTCAACAATTTTGAAATCAGCATAAGGAGCAACTTCATTGATCTGTTCCTGGAGATAGAAAGGAGTTAGTAAGGCGAAACCAGGTTTATTAAATCCGGCATGCAAAAAGGGTTGAGCATTATTGTACTGGCCAGTTCTGTCACTGGAAGCAAGAAAAGCAAAATTAACACCCTTTTTGTTGACAAACAACGGCTTATAAGCTTCCTGAGAGGTCATTCCTGCCCCGGAATAAAGAATATTATTAGCTTCCAAAGCATTACGGGTATCAGTTAATCCAATTTCCAAACAATCATAAACATGGTTATTGGCAATAGTTACAATATCAATACCCGCATAAGGTAAAGCTTGAACATACTCGGGTAACCCATGAAATTTTACAGATTTGGTCGGATGCATAATATTAGAAGTAGTGAAGCAGCATTCCAGATTGGCAATGGTTAAATCAGCATCCTCTAAAACACTCTTGGTCGGGGTAAATATGGAGTTGACACCGTTATCAGGAATTATATTGTCTTCATAACCTCGGGTTAACATTATATCACCTACAAAGTTCATTGTCACAGGATAACTTGTCTCTCCTTCTTCAGGTGTAATTTGAGCAACTGCATAACCCCAACAATTTGTACTATCCTTTACACTCAGACTGATAGTATAAGGATGATTATCCTGAATTGTAAAATCGTGATTTGGATTGGGCTCTGAGGAGGTTGTTGAATCTCCGAAATCCCACATATATTCTGCAACACCGTTATCTGGATCAATGACCTGACTTTGGAAAGAAACAGAGATATTTCTATTCCCATTCTTAATAAAATAACCGCCATTAATTGTATAAGTAAAAGAGACCTGTGGGGGAACCGGTAAAATATCAGTAATGTCAAGAATTTCATCAAAAGCTATTTTTCCGACAGCTGCAGTGTCTCTGTCGTTAACATATATTATTTTAGTAATTGCCGGCAGATAATCATACCAGGCATACCAGTCATTTGCAATGGGCAATTTATAGTTTACCCATTGGTTAACCGCAAAATATCCCTGATAGACAGAGATCCAAAAGGACGGATCTACTTCTTCAGAACCGGAAAAAGCATAAAACACCGTATGTAAAGAATCACCAAAACCTATACCCTGTACAGTTCCTGATTCCAGAATTTTTGCAGCAACCTGCCAAACAGAGTTGGAATCCAGTTGTACAGGAGAAATTGCTTCTTCCTTCCAGCAATTCCCAGTCAATCTGAGAGAATAAGGAGAATTATTATATGTGCTTGTCTGGATCAAACTCCAGGCATTTGGTTCTAAGTCCTCAGTTCCATAAGAAGTTAAAGTAACTGACCCGTCATCGAAGTTTTCAATGGGATTGGGCCTGTCAATCGCAGTCAGATTTATCACACAAAAAACCAGACATACAAATATTAATATTCTGTTCATCTCCATCCTCCTATTTTAACACTTTCATATAATACATTTTTTGTTCCAAAATAGGGAGATAATGAAGAATATCCCTGCATAATAAAAAAAAGGCAACCCTTTCGGTTTGCCTTCATATTTTATTTACCAGAATCAAACAGTGTAGAAACTCTGACCACTGTCCATTGATCACTGTCACTATTTAATCAAAGACTCCACGAGACCTTCTTTGGGGATAAATGGAAGTGTGATCTGGCCTTCGTTCTTGTGTTTAAGATTCCATTCGGATGAGGTTTTAAGAGCATTTTCATTGCGTGCCCAGTTTCTTCTGGATACACCGCCCATAACATCCCAGCTTAAAGCAGACTTCACAATTTCATCCATTCTCTCACTACCGTCAAGGACTATCCCGTTACCACCGTTGACAGAACGTCCGATACCAACACCACCGCCGTTAGACAGTACAACAAGGCTCATCCCTCTGGCCACGTTTCCGGCAAAGCATTGAGTAGCCATGTCTGCAGTTAGATTACTGCCGTCATAAATATTGGCTGTTTCTCTGAAGGGTGAATCTGTTCCAGATACGTCATGATGATCACGGCCTAATATGACAGGACCTATCTCACCGTTTCTGACCATCTCATTGAACTTCAAAGCAATTTTAATACGGCCTTCTTCATCTGCATAGAGAATACGTGCTTTTGTACCGACGACCAATTTATTTTGTTCGGCTGTTTTTATCCAGTAATGGTTATCTCTGTCCATCCCGTTTCGATTAGGATCAATGCAGTTCATAGCTGTTACATCAGTCTTATGTAAGTCTTCATCTTTTCCGCTTAAACAGATCCATCTAAATGGACCGTATCCATAATCGAAGCAGAGGGGACCCATGATATCTTCCACATAGGATGGATAGATAAAGCCTTCAGAAGTATTTTCACCATTTTTGGCAATGCTTAGTTCTCCGGCATCAAACACAGAAGCCATAAAACTGTTGCCGTAATCCCAAAAATATGTTCCCCGAGAAGTTAGCTCACAGATAAAATGAAAATGTTTTTTTAACGAAAAATCAACTGCTTTCTTAAATTTATCGGGATCTTCTTTCATGAGTTTTCGGCTTTCAGCAAAGGAGTAGCCCACAGGGGTATATCCTCCTTCGTAAACTACATGGCAGGAAGTTTGATCCGAAAGTAATTCAATTTTAAGATTATGTCTGACGAAGTATTCCAGCAAATCAACAATATTACCATGATAAGCGATAGAAACTGTTTTCCCTGATTTTCGATATTCATCGATCCAGGAGGCAATTTGGGCCAGGTCATCCGAGATCAGGTTTACCCATCCCTGAGAATGTCTGGTTTGGATCCTACTGTAATCCACTTCGGCAATAACACCGATTCCTCCGGCAATTTCCATTGCTTTGGATTGTGCACCGGACATACCGCCCAAACCTGAAGAAACGAATACAATCCCTTTTAAATTCTCATTCTGAGGTATTCCCAGATATTTTCTACCTGCATTAAGCAGAGTTATATAAGTACCATGCACAATACCCTGAGGTCCAATATACATCCAGCCTCCGGCAGTCATTTGGCCATAATTGGTTACACCCATGGCAGTTAAGCGTTTAAATTCCTCAGGATTATCCCATTTACCGATAATCAATCCGTTTGTGGCAATTACTCGCGGGGCATTAGGATTTGAGGGAAACAGGCCAAGAGGATGACCTGAACTGACAACTAAAGTTTGATTTTCAGTCATATTTTCGAGATAAAGTTTGATAATTTGGTATTGCATCCAGTTTTGACAGACCTGTCCGGTTTCTCCGTAGGTTACCAGTTCATAAGGATACAGTGCTATTTCAAAATCAAGGTTATTATCAATATTCACCTGAATAGCTCTGGCTGCGGTTATTCCTTTGTATTCAGACAAGGGTTTCCCGTAAATTCTACCTTCCGGCCGGTAACGGTAACCGTAAATACGGCCCATAGTTTGCAGTTCGAGTAAAAATTCGGCAGCCATAATTTCATGATGTTCTTCGGGTATATATCTTAGGGCATTTTTCACAGCAATGATCATTTCGTTTCTGGTCAAATTCAGGCCACGGTTGGGAGCTCTTCTGATACCATCGGGAAAAGGTTTTAGTTCTGGCAGGTCAGCAGATAATTTTATTTCCATTGCTTGATAAATCTCATTATTCAACATACTATCCTCCTAAAACTCCAAGATTTTCGGAGTAAGAATATTATCAACTATTTTTCTTTCTTCATAAAAAGATTTTTGAATTATTTCTTCTAAAGTATTCATGGCTTCTACAGTATATTCAAGCAAAGTATTGGTTTTTAGATTCTTTTTCCTCAAAGCAAGCAAATAATTGAAATAAACATCAGATTTGGGTTCGAATATACTACTGTCGAAACCTTCACAAATAACAAAAATAACGACGCCGGGAAAGAGATTTTTCAAGATTTTAGCATAATGGTTGAATAACAAGAATTCTCTCATATCGAATACTTTTATATTTGAGAATACCATTAGAGGGTACTTAAGCTCACTTTTTTCAAATGATTTTTTCCCTTTTAATCTAAACTGCATATCCAAATTCGCTGTAAGCATTAAAAACCCGGGTAAATCTGTTTTTTGTAAATGTGGTTTTGCCACAAAATCCTTAAAACAGCTTAAGTTAAATCCAGCAAGATTGGTTAGGTTTTGAAAACCCCATTCCATAGCAGTAGAATTACCTATAATCTTTTTTATCAATATTGATAAATAGTCATCCATATAACTGGTGGACATAACAGGTGAATCTTCTTTAAAGCCATTGCCGGTTTCTTTATTAAACAAGTATTTATTATTGGAAATGGCATTAACAAATTCATTTAAGATTGGCAGAATCATTTCATTTGTTAATTCATTTGTTTCTTTACCATTCACCAGACTTTCAAATTTTTTCCATTTAATATTTATCTCATTAATATACATTTTATTCACAGGATTTTTTTCTGTTTTGGGTAATTCTTTTAATATTTGTGCATAATAGCCCATTTTAATCTCCTTTCCAGATTTTTAAAAACAAGTTCAAGATAAAATTATCTCAATTAGGAACCCATTATCTCAAATTCTTGGAAAATGTCAATAAGAGATTGTTTGGCCAAGTCAATTCTTGACAGGATTTTTTGTTTAGTAAACATGACTGTATGCATCCTGATCCTGGATCAGGAATCTTATACTTGGGTAAATGAGGCTGTATATGTATAAATTTGTAAATGATATTATAAAAATTAAAAACCTGAATAATTTGCTGGTAACTCTTAAAATAATTATTCTTTCACTGGGAATTGCCAGCATGTTTTTCCTGATGTTTTTCCCGGTATTCAGTTTTACTTTGAATCCATACAGAATTGATCTCTATCTATTCTCCACTGCTCTTAAAATATTCAGCATCATCTTAATTATTGCGATTGGATTTAACCTGAGAAAGCAATATTCCAATAACTCGCAAACTGCAAAATATCTGGATGAGCTTAATGCTTATCCGGAAGATCATTTTCAGAATGGCTGGGACTTCTTTCATACTCAAAAAGAAAACCCCATTATTGAACTGATCCTGCAAAAAACGGAGAATATTACTCGAAATGCTCTCAAAAAGCCAAATTATTCCTTAATTACCGGAACCCTCAAAAAGGTGCTGCCAATTATCTGCATTACTGCCTTGTTCTTTATTTTGCTACCTGTTCAATCTCAAAAAGCTCTCCAATATTATGGTCAACTTCTGCCCTCTGAAATCAAACATCAAACACATTTAGAAGTGATGCCCGGATCATTAACTTTGGTAAAGAACAGCACTTTGACAATAGAAATTGTCAATCCAGAGCCGGAAGTAAGCTATACATTAGTTTATAGAATTGCCCAAACAGAGAGAGAAGAAGCACTCATAGATGCCCGAAAAGTTTTTCATAACCTGGATTACAGTTTCACCTATTATGTTAAATCCAATTGGGGAATTTCAGACACTTTCCGGATAGATGTAGTCGAAGATCCAGCCATAAAAAGTATTGTTGTTAAATACAATTTTCCGGCACATACCAGGTTAAACAAAGAAACAGAGCAAAACTCTAACGGATCCATAACTGCCTATAAATATACTCAGGTGGATATACAAATTGAAACGAATAACCCTATAGAAACAGCTCAAATCATTTTTTCAGATAAAACAGCCAAACCTTTGACCAGATTAGGGAAAAACAAATTTGAGACTTCTTTTAAAGTTATGGAGAATGGTTACTACCATTTCCAATTAGTTGATTTTCTCAAGAGTAAAGCACGTGAAATCGACCGGAGTATTACGGTTCTGGAAGATAAATTTCCCGAATTGAAGATTATTTATCCGGGAAAAGATACTACTTTGACTCAGAATATGCTTTGCCAGATTAGCTTCTTTGCTTCTGATGATTTCGGGTTAAAGAATCTAATTCTGCATTATCAGGTAAATAATGAACAAGAAAAAAGCATTGTTTTGCAAAAGACTATCAGCGGTGTCATGCTCGATTACGATTATGTACTTGATTTGTCCAATACCTCTCTGCTTCCGGGAGATAAAGTCACTTACTATGCTGAAATAACAGATAATTCACCTGATAATCAAAAAACTTTTACCAACAAATTTACTGTCCGTTTCCCTTCTATGGAGGAAATTTTTAAGGAAGTTGAACAGGAACAGGAAGAGAAAAAAGATATTCTGCAAACTACCAAAGAGCAAGCTAAAAAATTGCAGACTGATTTCGAACAGAAACGCAAAGAATTACTCAAACAAAATCCCGATTGGGAAGACAAGAAGCAATTAGAGCAACTTCTCAACAAGCAGGAAAACCTGAATAAGAATGTGGAAAAAGTAGCAGAAGAGTATCAAAAACTTGTAGATAAGATCCAGCAAAATCAGGCAGTATCTCAGGAAATGCTGGAGAAAATGCAGAAAATCAAGGAACTGATGGAAGATATATCCAGTGATCAGCTCAAACAAGCTATGGAAAAAATGCAGCAGTCCCTCGAGAAAATGGATAAAGAAGCCATGCGTAAAGCTATGGAAAATTATAAATTCAATCTGGAAGATTTCGTGCAAAAGCTTGATAAAACACTGGAGCTATTGGAAAGTATAAAAAAAGAACAAGCACTGAATAAATCCTCGGAATTAGCCAAAGAAATGGAAAAAATGCAGGATAAACTCAATGAGAAAACCGGAGATAAAAATCAGTCTAAAGAGCAGTTAGCCAAAGAACAACAAGCTGTTTCTGATAAATTAAAGAACCTGAAAGAGAGTTTGAAAGATTTGAAAGATAAGCTTGATGATAAAAAAGATAAAAAGCTGAAAGAAGAACTCGAAGAATTACAAAAAGAAATGGAAGAGAATAAATTAGACGAAGATCTGCAGGAGAGTCAGGAACAACTGGAGAAAAATGACAGACAAAAAGCCGGTAAACCCCAAAAATCTGCTAAACAAAAGATGTCCTCCATGTCGAAAAAACTTGAGCAAATGAAATCCTCCATGTCCTCCGGAAATATGCAGGCAATGACTGAAGCCATTCAAACAACGATCAAAGAATTAAATATTTTCTCCCAAAGACATAAAACCACAGCTAAAAAGCTTGTGAATGACCCCTACCCCATTGTCTCTGAATTAATTTCAAACTACGAGAGTATTCAGCTTTCCTTAAAAAAACTATATAGTATTCCTCAGGTAGTCATGGTTATTAATCCAAAATTCTTCTATGATGCCAACGATACTAATAAAGCTTACAGAGACATGTTTATCGACTTTAATGATGCGGTTTACAATAAAACCAAGACCCACTTAACAGATATTCAGAAGGGCATCAATCTGATGATCTATGATCTGATGCAGTCGATGAACAACATGCAGCAGGGCGGTGGCAGCGGGAGCGGTGGCATGCAGTCACTCATGCAGAGCATGCAGCAAATGGGACAGGAACAGATGCTTATGAACGCTCTTACTCAGCAGCTCATGCAGCAAATGGGTAATGGCAATAAGATGAGTCAACAGATGCGTGAGCAAATCCAGAAGCTTGCTCAGGAAGAGCAACGCCTCGCTGATAATCTCAAAAGAGCTATGCAAAACAATCCTGAAGCTCAAAAACAAATGTCTTCCCTCAAGCAGATCACATCTGATCTGGAATCAATTTCCAAGCAATTGGAACGAAATCAAATAGATCAAAACCTGATCGATAAACAGGAACGTATCCTCTCCAGATTGCTGGATGCTCAAAAGTCTATCCATAAACGGGAATTCAGTAACAAAAGAAAAGCTGAAACCGGAGACTATAAAGGCAAAAACAATCAGGGTGATTCTGCTGAATTTCAGAAACTAAAGAAAAGAAGTTTGCTCCAGGAAGATATTAAAACATATCCCAAAGAATATCAGGACATTATTAAAGAATATTTGAAAAAAGTGAACGATGGGCGGTAATTAATTATTAATTATCAATTATTAATGAGAGATGGGAATAACCGACGTCCCGTCGGTTGGTACTACGGAAGTCTAAAAATGGCAATATTTGTGCAGACGAGACGTCTGCAATTCCCATAGAGATCAACTTATCCTCTGATCCTTCCCATGTGAATAGAAAGATTGAGCACATAGGATTAAGACTGGACAGCCATTATTCATGTTGACAATAATGAGTATTCAGATATTAATCATAAGAATTAATGAGGTAATATTTTGAAAAAAATCATTTTGATAATGCTGGGATGTATCCTTTTAACATGTATCTTTGCTCAGAGTGAGCAAGGAATTAGCCATACTTATGGTATTTATGTAACGTGTACAGCAATTGAGGGAGATTACCTTTGGGTTGGCACAGGTGGTGGCTTGGTAAAAATTAATCGTTTATCAGGCGAAAAGACCTTTTTTAATAACATCATTCCCGGAAACCTGAATACCTGGATTAAATGTATTGCTGTTGATACACAAGGAGTTAAGTGGATTGGTACTTTTGATGGTCTTATCAAGTATGATAATGTTTCATGGACAGTATATACTCCGGCTAATTCAGGAATTCCTTTTAGCGGGTTACAATGTATAGCTATTGATTCTCAAAATAATAAATGGATTGGTACTTATAATGGACTTCTCAAATACAATGGGAATACATGGACTGTATATAATACCTCGAATTCCGGATTACCTGAAAATAACGTTAGTTGTATTTCTATAGATTCCCAAGACAATAAATGGTTAGGATTTCATTATTTTAATGAATGTCTATTAGCTAAGTATGAAGATGAAAATTGGGTAATTTATAATTCGAACAATTCCGGATTACCTAACAATGAAGTTAATTGCGTTTCTGTTGACTTATCTGACAATTTATGGGTTGGAACTCAAGGTGGTGGACTTTTTCGATTTGATGGATTGAATTGGACTGTTTATAATGACGCTAATTCTGAACTTCCTGCGAATTGTATTCCTGCTCTTTATATTGATTCTCAGAATAAAAAATGGTTTGCAACTAATCCAATTACTTGCTTTGATGGCATTAACTGGACATTTTATGATTTCTTATATTATGCTCAAACCACTATAGTTGTTGACACTCTTGGATGTTTGTGGGTTGGTAATAATAGGCATGGACTATATAAATTTGATGGAGCAGAATGGACTAATTTCAATACATCAAATACAACATTCCCTTGCGATTATGCCTCCTGCATTTCCATAGATTCGCAGGATAACAAATGGATTGGAACATATTCGACGCATGATTTTTCTGAAAGTGGTCTGGTTTATGTAATCGGAGATAGTGGAACAGTCTATACCCAATACAATTCCGGGTTACCGTTTTATTATATTAATTGCCTTACTCTTAATTCCCAGGGAGTTAAATGGATTGGAATGTTTGGAGGAGGGTTGGCGAGTTTTGATGACACGAATTGGACATCATACCTAACTTCAAATTCAGGACTACCGGATAATAATGTGTGGTCTATTGCCATCGATTCCCAGGATGTTAAATGGATAGGGACCTCAGAAGAAGGGTTGGTCAGATTTGACGGAACAACCTGGACTGTCTATAACACATCTAATTCCTTATTACCAAGGAATGATATCAAATGTATTGTCATAGACACTCAGGGCAATAAATGGGTAGGAATTTGTTACGAATATATTCCAGAGGACTGTGGACTGCTTAAATTTGATGGAGAAAATTGGCTATTATATAATACAGATAATTCCGGACTACCTTCGAACTTAATAAATGATATAGCTATTGACTCTGAAGGCAATAAATGGATTGCCACCTATGGAGGTGGGATTGCAAAATTTGATGGTTCAAATTGGACAGTTTATAATGAGAACAATTCCGATTTGCCTGATAACTATACGACATGTATTTCAATAGACTCCTATGGCAACAAATGGATCGGAACTGAAAGTGGGGGTTTAGCTTTTTTTAATGGTGAAACATGGCAAATATTCAATTACATAAATTCAATTTTACCCTGTAATTTAATCAATGACATTGCTTTTGATTCCCAGAACAATATTTGGGTCGCTACAGATTTAGGATTCACGGAAATGTATTATGATTCAGTATCTATACAAGATAATAATCACCAGCCACAATCATCTATTAGTCTCAGTAATTTTCCCAACCCTTTCAACCCTGAAACAACTCTTTCTTTCAGCATTCCTGCTGATGGCAAAGTTGAATTAGCGATCTACAATATCAAAGGGCAGAAAGTTAAAACACTTATCAATGAAAATAAACTTAAAGGAAGACACACTGTGACTTGGAATGGTAAGAACAGTTCCAATGAGAATGTTTCATCCGGTGTTTATTTCTCAAAATTGACTTCATGTGGAAAGACGCAAGTTAAGAAAATGTTACTAATGAAATAGTGACGCCTAACATGTTACTAGTAACGTGAAACGAAATTAGGGTGCAAGAGATTGCACCCTTTTTGAATTAATTAATAGGTTGAGGAAGAGGTGTCGGGCCGGAGATAATTCAAGGATTGAATTGAAGGAAAGAGATGCTTTTAGAGAACACTGATGAGCAGGGACTAACAAAGATTTACCCCGACAGAAATATACAATCAGTACAATGAACAAAACATCTGCAAATGCTTGACCTTTAATTGGGCAAGCTGCCCAATCTCCCGGGGAAAATGCATGAGTAGTTACAGAATGTTTTCTACTCTATCTTTATCCTTTTTACCTTTTCTTCACTGCGGAGAATTGTATATACAATCTGTAAAAACCCGTTTTTGTAGGATACTTTGGGATTGTCTTTATCTATCTTTACTTCCGGGAAGAAGATCTTGCGGTCAAATATGCCTGCTTCAATTTCCAGGTTATAGTAACAAATGTTCTTGGATTCAAAGCCCAGGACTCTCTCACCAAATACTTTAATATAGTCATCTGTGGTGACAATATTGATATCTTCTTTTTCCATTCCGGGAAGATCGATAACAATAATGAATTCACTCTCCGTTTCCACAACATCACATTTGGGATGCCACTTGTCGTCCATCACCTGATTCATGCTCATGGGATTGTTGGCAAGAGTGGACACTTCCCCCAGCAGTCTGATCATCTCACGTTGGATGTCCTTCAAATCACTAAAAATATGGTCACTCATAGCATCATCTCCATTATTGATCTTTAAGAAGCATACTGCAATCAGGTCTTCGGCATACTTCGTAGATCAAGGTATTTGCTTTGCCAATAAATTCCTCAATATTGCCAATACTATCGTCCAAACTACATATTCCCCAATTGATATCCGAATTATTGAGTACAGGAATTTCCTCGATTTTTACCATAATTCTGGAAGCTATTTCCTCGGTGATTTTCACACTTGTTTCAGGCAATAAAATACCAATTGTGTCATGATAGATCAGACCAATTGTATCGGATTTGCGGAGAGAATTCTTCAATAACTGAGACAGCATTTTGAAGATACTGCTTAATTGCTGGCTTCCTAATGTCCTGAAAATATCATCATATTTGAACATTTTGATCAGAACTAAGGACAAATCTCTTTGATAACGTCTCATTTGTGAAATCAGATAATCACCGTTATGCAGGAATGCCTTGTGATTGTATAAGCCTGTCAACTCATCTTCCTGAATCATATGTTCTAACTCATGTTGAAGATGGAATGTTTTGATCGTCATACTGCTGATTCCGGCGAACATTTTGAGTTTTAGGATATGATCATTCGTAAAGTCGTGTTCGTTATTCTGAACAAAGAGAAATCCCAATAATTCTTTTTTTACGACTAAACCAATTACTATTAAATGCTGGTAATCCAATTCTAACTTGAATTCCTTGGGATCATGGTAATCCAGCAGATAATTATGTTTTAGATCCTGAATGATTTTACTTTCCAAATCAAAATAAGCTTCTTTAATATAGGCGTGTGAGAGGTTTTTGTTCAGACGTATGTGAAATTGGTCGCCCTTACGGGTTTTTAATGCCAATCCACAAACATCGGGTTTCACTTCCAACAACAGATCTCTTAATACATGGTTCAGCGATTCTTCCAAAGTAACCATCAAATTTAATTGATCAAACAAATTACTGAGCTTATCAACCTGGATATTCATGATATTCTCCTTTTAATATTGATATCTTTCTTTCCAATCAATTTTGATTTCCTGGCTAGGATTAATGTCAAATTCAAAACTTATGTTGTTTGAATCATCCTTCTTAAAATCAGAAGGAGCATTTAAATTCATTATTTCCCATTCCCGGCCGGGTACATTATGTTTAATTGTTATAGTTTTCTTAACTTTTGAGTTATTATTGATCACCACCTGAATCTTCCTGTCTGTAGTTTTGCCGGAAACAGCACTGGTGCTTAGTACAGTTGTTTCAGCAATAAGATCAAAACTGTTGCCATAAGATATATTTACATCCTTGTTTAAGGTTGTATGATCTATAGAATTTTCACCAATAAATTCCAGATTCTGGTCATCTCCATCCTGTTTGTAAATTTTAATTACGCCTTTAGGCAAAGGTAAGCCCAAGCCTTGATTCTCGCTGTTCTTAAAGCTGAGGATACTGCTAACTTTTTGAGAAAATGTCCGATACTCATATTTTGCTTTCGCTTTTACAGTCTTCACTGGATACAGACGTAACTGTTGAATTTGATTATCGTTGAGATTCACCGGATCACTTAAAGTATAAAGATGGAAATCCTGAAATTCCTGTTCTTTAAAAGTCGGGGCAGCCATTGTTCTTTTCATGTTAGCCATCCCTGATGGAACCATTTCATTTACAGCTACATCCATATAGTCTCTGACTTTGTTCACATCTCCGGCTACGAGTTTCAGTTTCACATTCTCAAAGCCCTTACCGCTGTAGTTGTTGATCGTTACCCAAGAATGCAGTTCCAGTTCTTTATCATTCCAGATCGCATTATAAGTAACATTCCAAGCCATACCACCGGTTAAATAACTGAATTCAACAGGCAATTTATTCTGGGCAGGAGAATTGATCAGCCAATGTAAGGTAGGTTTTAAAAAGAAATTGCCTGGTAAAGCTGCCAGGTTAACACTTTCAACCTCATTGGGATTGATCAGGATCAATTTATTGGTGGAACTTTCAATTATTCCCAAAGTCACAGGATCATGAAACTGCAGTTTACCTTCATACTTAGTTCCATTCTTCGTTGTAGCATTGATGACTTTCCCTAAATACTTTGCATAGATTTTATCGCTTGTAGCCAGATCATACTCGTAATTCTGGGAGAAAAGGTCAAAATTGCCTTTGAGTGGTTTTAGTATAACTGAAGCGGCATCAATACTGCCCGGGATATTATCATAATAATAATCTGCCAAACCTTTCTTGAAATCAAGCTCGATCTGGGTCCTGACTAAGGAAAAATTATCGTTGTAGATGGTGATTTGATCCAAACCATAGACAAACAGGATAGTGCTCAGGAAGAGCAAAGTAATAATGTATTTTTTCATAAAAACCTCAATGTAATATTGTTTTGATCTGGGAGATTAACATATCTATCCCAATCTTGTTATAACCGCCTTCGGGGATGATCACATCCGCAAATCTCTTACTTGGCTCGATAAATTCGATATGCATCGGACGAACTGTCTCTCTGTATTGTTCCATAATGGATTCCAGACTTCTCCCTCTCTCACTCATGTCTCTTTCTATTCTTCGTAAAATTCTAATGTCAGCATCTGTATCCACAAAGATCCTGATATCCATTTTATTTCTAAGCTTTTCATTTTCAAATATTAAAATTCCTTCTATTATAATGATCTGGGTGGGATTTAGCATCATTGTTTTTTCACTTCTGATATGAGTTTTAAAATCATACATAGGCATTTCAACAGGTACTTTGTTTGTTAACATCTCAATATGTTTAACTAAAAGATCGTTGTCGATCGAATTAGGGTGGTCATAATTAATTTTAGCTCTTTCTTCGAAAGGAAGTGAATGAAAGGACTTGTAATAGGAATCCTGGGGAATTATCGTGATCTCTTTTCCGAAAGATTCCAACAAAGCTTTAGTGATAGTTGTCTTGCCGGAACCGGTTCCTCCCGCGATTCCAATAACTACTGGTTTACTCATGCCTGCTCCAAATTATATTTTGGACAATTATTAATCCATAGTTACTAAATAGTCAACCTTTTTCCGAAAAAATTTACTATTGAGTCCACTCGAGAGTTATATATCCACAGAAGAGACACGTATTCAGGTGTCAGGTATCAGGTGTCAGGTGCCAGTAGAGAATGGGAACATAAGAAATGAGGACGGTAAAATGAATCAATAATATAGTGGTTTAAGAGCCTTAAATTTTTGGTCTTAGTAAAATGAAGGTTGATTTGAGATTAAAATAATCGAGGAGTTTTGGAGTAAACTCATTTATGTTAACGACTCAGGTATTTAATCTTTAAAGGGAAGAGCTTGTCTCTCACGGAGTTCACTGAGGTCACGAAGAGTAACAAGAAATTATATAGGTTAAGAAATTAAGATAAATTATTTTTATTCTCTTTCTCGAACTCTGTGTCCACTGTGTACTCTGTGAGAAATAATCCGGATAAGGAACTTTTAAAACAGATAAAGTGGTTGAAAATTATAAAGTCAGAGACAACCTGAATAGTTACAATTTATGATAATATGTAATGGCTAATCCTGCTCCTAAATCAAGGATTTCTGTTTTAAATATGGGTGAATTAAGGACCAGATCCAAGTATCTCTGCACCGTAGGAGTATGAGATATTACGTTATCAGCAACTATCACAGCGTTATCTGCAAGCATTTGATTCTTCAATAAGATCTCCAGATAATCTATGTAGTTAATCTTTCCGGCATCTATAAAAATAAAATCAAATTGTTGTTTTAATTGGGGTAATAAATCTTCTGCTTTCCCCAGTAATAGTTCCAGATTTTCCAGACCCTGCAGGTTCTCTTTCGCTAAGGTATGTCTGCTGAGATCGACTTCCAGGGAAATGATTGAGCACATATTTTTATCCATTCCCTGCCATAAACAAAAGGTAGAATAACCGTTCGATGTGCCAATTTCCAAAATATTTTTTGGATTAATTTCTTTAATTTTATTTATTAACCAGAGTCCTGTTTCTTCATCGATATTCCATAGCCGATGAATCCGCTGCCTCTGATCTGCAAACCTGTCTAATCTATTCTGATGTTCCAGCAAAATTATTTACTCCTGTGTATCTCACTGTTAGTTATTGGTAAATTTCATTAACTTAAGAGTAAATATAGAAAATACTTTTTAACCACCCCGTCAGCAAGCTGCCACCCCTCCAAAATGGAGGGGAATTGGGGAATGCTAAAGCATAAGTCAACTGCATTGGCCTACTGACCCCTGACTACTGATACATTATTCTGATTGATGATCTGGGAATCTGTTTTTTCGATAAATTCTGCCAGACTGGGGGCCGCTTTCTTTATATCCTGTAAAGTTGGGTTCTTGATATAAGAGTCTTTAGGTTTTTCTTTCAGAACAAATTCTGTAAAAACTCTGACTTTGAAATGGTTGGAAAATATAGTATTTATTATTTCCTGATTCTCTTTTAATTTCTGGAAGCTCAGATCAGAATCACAGCCAAACTTAACTTTATTATTCTGCAAATCCTCTATCTGACAATTCTGCAAATAGGAAGCTGCAAAAGCTTTTTCCTTTCTTAATTTTTCTATGAGTGCAGGCCAGCATTCTTTAACACTTTCCTGATTGAAAGGTAAAGCAGGTGCTGCTGCGTGTTCATGATGCTCCACATGAGAAACTGCAGGCTTATTGACTACTGGTTGTACGGGAACAGGTGCCTGTCGTACTTGTGACTCAGCAACATATACCTGACCCGGGGGCAAGGAACCGACTTTTTTTTCCAGATTAGTTAATTGGGACATCAAACTATCCAAAGATGTCATTTCCTCTATTTTTGAGACTTTGATCAAAGCCAGTTCTGTTAAAAGTATGGGATTATTGGTATTTTTGATATCATTTTTTGTTTTAATAATGAAAGACATAATATAAATGATCGTATCTTCCTTAATGGTTCCGGCAACATCCAGCATAGCCATTTTCTGGTTTTGGGGCAAATCTGAAACATTGACACCCACCTTTAACAAGAGCAGATTCCTGAGAAATTCCAGAAATCCGTTGAGCAATTCCTGAACATCGTTACCTTTTTCCAAAAGCATATGAAAAGATTCTATCAGTTGAGCAGAGTTTTTATTGACGATACAGTCAGTAAACTCCACAAATATGTCTGTGGGTACCATGCCAAAAATATTTAAAACCTTGTCAGCAGTTACTTCATTCCCGCAAAAAGAGATCACCTGATCCATGAGAGAAAGGGCATCCCGCATACCGCCATCGGCTTTCTTGGCGATAATGAACAAAGAATCTTCATCGTAGGTGAGGTTTTCACTTGCACCAATTTCTTCCAGCCGAGCCACAATTGCTTCTACCGGAATTCTTTTAAAATCATATCTTTGGCATCTGGAGATAATTGTGGGTATAACCTTATGAGGTTCAGTCGTAGCAAAGATAAAGATGACATTTTCCGGTGGTTCTTCCAGTGTTTTCAATAAAGCATTGAAAGCATTTTTGGAAAGCATGTGAACTTCATCTATGATATAGACTTTGTACTTGGATTTTGAAGTGGAGTACAGCAATTCTTTCTGTAATTCTCTGATATCATCGACACCAGTATTTGAAGCACCGTCTATTTCTATAACATCATTCGAGTTACCCTGAGTGATTTCCACACAATTTTCGCAGATATTACAGGGATTTTCTTCATGGTCATTGAGGCAGTTGAGGGTTTTGGCAAATATTCTGGCCAGGGAAGTCTTCCCCACCCCGCGGGAACCGGTGAATAAATAAGCGTGAGCTATTCTGTTCAACTTGATGGCATTTCTTAAGACCTGGGTTATATGCTCTTGGGCATACACCTCATCGAAGGTCTGAGGACGGTATTTCCGGGCTAAAACTAAATATGACATATTACCCCTATTATACAACTTTTTTCATTAAACTAAAATTACTGCTGTTTACAAATTTGTCAATTTATTTGATTTTAGGGCAGGAAAATAAGGAGAAAGGGACCATTATTAGTTATTAGTTGTTAGTTATTAGTTGTTAATTGTTAGTTAGAGAAGCTGGTGGGAAATTGGCAATTGAGAATTGACACTGAACGCTAGTCCTATTTGAGGAGAATGGCTTTTTTGGTTTGAATAAGATTATTAGCCTGAATTTGAATGAAATAGATTCCTGAAGGGGAATGCTGTCCATCCCAGCAAACAGTTTGCTCTCCCCTATCCTGGAAGGAATTCAGCAGAGATTTAATTTTTTGACCTTTAGCGTTGTAAACAGTTATTTGCACATTAGTTGCCTTATCCAGATAATAATTGATTGTAGTCGCAGGATTAAAGGGGTTGGGATAGATTTTAAGATTTGTGGGATTTTTATTGATTGCCTGGTCATGATTTGATACCGGGGGAATATTGATTAAATAGGGATATCCGTTATTGATGATCTGAGTTTGATCTATCTGCCAGGTGGTTGAAAAATCCCAATTTTGGTAATTTGCGGCATCTTTCATTTGGGCATTTGACAACCCGTCGCCCGCAGCAGAATTTGCCTGACCTGAAGTATCCATATCCCAATAAGAGTATTGAGTGTAAGCAGAATTAATTTCCGATCCAATTAATCCACCGACATTATCACCCAGCGAAATGACGAGTCCACAGGAATACGAGTAAAACATGGAACTTCCATCCTGTTCTCCGACCAGTCCTCCCGTATTATTATTACCATTGATAAAGCTGGAAGAATAACAATTATAAACTTGGCAACTCAGGGTTTGACTGCCAACCAAACCACCGATACCGGTAAGTGATCCGGTAACATTACCAGTAGAATAGGATTCCAAGACATCACAGTTATCTATCTGTCGGCCAATGAGACCACCGACATTATACTGACCGGTCACATTTCCCTGAGCAAAACTTTTGGTCACAGTGGAAGAATAGTTTTGACCTCCGAGTAATCCACCGATATCCTCGTTCCCTGAGATGACAGCAGATGAGGAGCATTGGTTAATGACACTGCCACTTTCCTGAATTCCGACCAACCCGGCTACACTGCCAATACCATGAATGATACCGTTTGAATGACAGTTTGTGACATGGCAGTTATAGAGTTGATAACCGACCAAAGCTGCGACATAAGTTGCAGCATTAATATTGACGTTTTCAAAAACAAGGTTTTCAAATGTAGCTTGCATAGCAACCCCAAATAAGCCTACATAAACAAGATTTGGGTTATTAATATAGAGATTATTTATGGAATAATTGGCTCCATTAAAATGACCCTGAAAGCGATAAGAAAAGTCACCAATGGGAATCCAACCGGCATCGGTATTAAAGGGAGCAGTGTTCAGGTCTATATCATTAATCAGGATGAAATGCTTAGAAGCATGAGAAGAGCCCAGGTAATTCCTGACGAGATCCAATTGTTGAGGAGTAGAGATTTGCCAGGGGTCATTAGATGTACCGGAACCACCGGCAAATTGTGCACAAAGGGGTAAAAGAGAGAGCAATAAGATAGTTAGAATCAGATAAAATTTCATAATACACCTCCTGGATCAATGGCCTTTATTATTATGTAACTAGTTACACGAAAGTAATAAAAGAGTCAAGTATTTTGTTGGAAAAATGAAATGAGAGACGCTTAATAGAACGCGGATTAACGCGGGAAACGCGGATAAGCAAGGATTTTTTTTTCAAAAAGTCTAAACAAAGCAGACAGGTTGAGCCTGTCTGCTTTTAAATCACTTAGTTTTAGACTTTAAACTGTTTTACCAGGTCGTAGATCGAGGTAGAGATCTTATTAAGTTGTTCTGCTGAAATTTGGTTAATTTCGGCATTCGAGGCAGTGGAATTAGCGGCATCTGCAATATGGGACATAGTTTTGGAAATCTCATAGATACCTGAACTGATTTCCTGAGTAGAGCGGGAAATGTCTTTTACACCAATATTAATATCGTTGATATTATCTGCGACTTTAGCTGACTGGCTAGCTGCAGAGGAAGTTTCCTTGGCAATTTCATTAACACCGGTATTTGCTTCTTTAGTATTTTGGGAAACATCGTTAGCAAGAGCAGAATTTTCTTTGGCGTATTTTTTAACTTTATCAGATTCCTCAACAACATTGCGAATGGAAATAGCAATTTTAGAGATAGTATCAGCCTGGGTATTAATACTTTGAGCGATATTCCCATTGATTAAATTGAGTTCATTAATGGTTGTGGATATTGTTTGGATGGAGTTAAAGGAAAGGTTAGTTGATGTCTGGACAGTATCAATTTGGACAGCGATTCTTTCGGTAGCTTCAGAGGTTTGTTTAGCGAGTTCTTTAACTTCGTTAGCAACGACAGCGAAGCCTTTTCCTGCTTCACCGGCACTGGCAGCTTCGATAGTGGCATTAAGAGCAAGCATGTTTGTCTGATTGGCAATGGCATTAATAACTTTAACAACTTTGCCGATTTCCTGAGCAGCGGTTTGAAGTTCGGACATGAGTTTAAAAGTTGCATTAGCCTGGTCATTTGCTTTGAGAGATATTTCATTAGCTTTATTAGTGTTTTTGGAGATTTCGTTGATATTGGTGCTGATCAGTTCTATAGAGTCAGCAGTATGGTCAATCATATCAGAGACTTTATTAAGGCCTGTCTGTGTACCCAGAGTATTTGATTCGAGTTTTTGAATAAGTTGGGAAACCTGGAAGACATTTGCGGCCATTTCTTCAGAGGCAGAGGCCACAGTATTCATATTATTGGACATATTCAGAGCAGCGGAGTTGATAATTTCAATATTAGTAGAAGTCTGTTCGACGGAAGCAGCAATATTATGGGAATTGGAAGATACTTCTTCAGTAGCAGCGGAGGCAACTTGAGATTCCTGATTCAGTTCGATAGCGAGTTTGGTAAGATCATTTGTAGTTTTATAGACTGATTCCGTAGTTTGGTAGAGGTTAGTGGATTGTTTTTTAATTTCGACAACGAGGTTCCTGATTTTTTCGACGAATTCATTAAAGGAATGAGTGAGGTCGGAGAATTCATCATCGGAGTCAATTTCTACTTTTTGAGTTAAATCCCCTTCACCTTGGGCGATTTCGAGGAGTCTGTTGTTGATTTTTTGGAGGGGGTTGAGCACAATTGACTTAGTTAATTTAAGGATAATCACAGCAGACACGACAGCTGAAGCGAGAATAGAAACAAGGATAATAAAGAATAACCCAATGAGAGAGCCGGTGAAATCGCTGGTTTTAACATTGGCTAAAATCCAGGAATCCTGATACTGACGGTAAAAAGAAATATATTTTTTGCCTTTATTTTTGAAGGATAATTCTTGTTTGTCGGCAGATAATTTTGCAATATCAATACCTATTTCGGAAGATTGTTTTCCGATAAGAGAAGTATCGGGATGTGCCAGAATTTTACCTTCCTTATTGAGGATAACACCGAAGCCGTTTTCGCCGATTTTTTTCGCCTGAATAACTTTAATAATATCAGAAGTTTCGATAAGAGTTTGGAGTTCTTTAGGAGCTACACCGATTTGAACGATACCTGGTTTATCTTTGCGGGGTACGCTAATATACTGGAAAAGAACTTTATCAACACCTCTGGGAGAAGGATCCTGTGCCAGTTCGAAGGAATTATCAGCAAGCATAGGGATGAAGGGTTTGGTTTGTTCAGTAGTATTAAAGTCAAAGCCAAAGAATCCGGGGACATTTCCCCAGCGGAGTACACCGGCTTCATCAGTAACATGGAGTTCATCGACTCCGATAGTTTTGGCTAAATCAATCATATTTTCAGTAGAAGTAATACCAGGGTTTTGCTTGATAATAAATGAAACTGCTCTGGTAACACGGAGGTAGTTTTTCTTTGAAGCTTCTTTGAGGAGGTTAATTGCTTCGCTGGATGTTCCCATTTGGGTAGTAAGTTCATTTAAGGCAGACACACCCTGATCTTTCATCATTTTGTTGATAATAGCTCTTTGCTGGGTAAAGGCGATAAAAGAAGGAATACAGATACCCAGAATCAGAATAAGCATCAAAGGTTTAATAAGCTTAGCAGAAATGGAAACTTTCATAGAGACCTCCAAACATAATTTATTCAATACTTAAATTTACTTTATTAGGTTCTCTATGTCAAGCACAATTTGGGCACATTTCTTTGGGGTAAATTTACACTGACTAACACTGACTTACACTGACAGACACAGACAAGAGAAGAGAATTGAAAGTAAAGTCAGACAGACTTATAGGTATCACTCGATTCCATGAAACTCCAGAATTTTGCGGAAGTGGTAGCCATAGATCGCATAAGTAATAGTTTCAGGGAATAATCTGGGATGGAAGAAAACCGACCAGAAGAAAAGTTTCCAGTAATAGATGCGTTCTTTACCGAAGATCCCCAAGATAATGATAGATTTGAAGAGAGCACCGACATCGCACCAGGTCAGTCTTGGGGTATTCTTTTTTACATATCCTTTCAAACTTTCTTTGACACGTGCGTAGTAGAATTTGGGGGTGTAGATGTCTTTCAAGATATCTTTATAACCTTTGAGGAGAATATCAAGATTCATTTTGGGGATAAAGTTCATAGAGAAATCGGTATTATCACCGGACATATTGTTATTCAGACGGCCTTCGGTTTCCATTTTAGCGTAGAGTTTAGTACCCTGGGGAGCATTGAGGAGACCAACCATGGCTGTAATGATTCCACTATCCTTGATAAAAGTTGATAATTTTTTAAAAATTGTGGGCGGATCATTGTCAAAGCCAACGATGAATCCACCCTGAACACTAAGACCACTTTGTTGTATAGTCTTGATTGAGTCGATGAGGTTTCTGTTTTCGTTGATATATTTATTACATTCTGTCAGGCTATCGGGGTTGGGTGATTCGATCCCGATAAAGATATTATAGAAACCGGCATCTACGAGGAGGTGCATTAATTCTGGATCATCTGCCAGATTAATTGAGCCTTCTGTGGAGAATAAAAAAGGATTTTTGCGGAATTTCATCCAGGCTATCAAAGCCGGAAGGATTTCAGTTTTAAGTTTTTGTTTGTTCCCAATGAAATTATCATCCACGAAGAAAACTCTTCCTCTCCATCCGGAATTATAGAGACTGTCCAATTCCAGAAGAAGCTGGTCTTTGTTTTTGGTTCTGGTTTTTGAGCCAAACAGGACAGTAATATTACAAAAACTGCAGGCAAAAGGGCAACCGCGGGAATATTGGAGATTCATAGTCACATAATGTTTGAAGTTGATCAGGCTCCACATTGGAAGGGGAGAATCAGCCAGATCAGCCCAAGCATCCGATTTATAGATATGTTTAGGTTGTCCGATTTGAAGGTCATTGAGAAATTGTGGAAGAGTAATTTCCGCTTCATTGAGGATCAGGTGATCGATGTCAGCAAATTCTTCGGAGCGTGAAGTAAATAAAGGACCGCCGGCGACAATTTTTTTATGATGTTTTTTGCAGAGAGAAATGATGGATTTTACAGATTCAATTTGGATAGACATGGCACTTAGAAAGATATAATCAGCCCAAAGCAGATCTTTTTCTTTTAATTTGGATGTATTAAGATCAACTAATTTCTTTTCCCATTCCTTTGGAAGCATTGAGGCAACGGTCAGTAGGCCCAGAGGTGGATCGCTGGCTTTTTTGGATACGAAGCGTATGGCATATCTAAAATTCCAGAAGGTATCAGGGCAACGGGGATAGAGCATGAGCACTTTCACTTTATTCTCCTTTTTTTTATTGTTAAACCCAACTTATGCAGTAGCTAAACAGCGTCTAAGCGAATCTTTTGTGTTCAGATGACTTACGAGATTTGCTCGAAATATTTGCGAATATGCCATCGCAAATCTGTAATCCACTGTTCCACAAAATTTTGTGCTTATACATCTGTCATCTACTGCATAAGTCGGGTTAAAGAAAACTTCGCAAAAGAGCGGTTAAAAAGCTACCCTCAGGAAGAACATAATACCACATAATTCGGGTTAGACATAATTTCAATTTAATGATAATATAGTTAATTCAGGAGAAACAGCAAGGGAAATAAGAGACGCTTAATAGAACGCGGATTAACGCGGGAAACGCAGATAAGCACAGGTTTTGTTTATTTAATGATTCTACTCCAAAAACCCTAAATTACCACAAAAAAGCACAAAAGTGTTCTAATTCATATTAAAATAACTCATCCCCCCAACCCCCTTCCCTTACAAAGGGAAGGGGGAGTTTATTGGTTGGTATATAACAATTAATGGCTTCATTTTTTATATATTATTATTTGATAAAAAATTAGATAAGATGTCAGTATTATTACCATTAAAATGCAACTATTGTTTTGTGACAGTTTCTAAGCAGATTCATTGGATTTAAGGGCTTCAAGTCATAAAGAAGTCCCTAAAAAGGCAGAAAGTAAATTTGAGATTAACAACATGTGGTTTTTTAAGCAGACTCAAAAATATTTTCCTTGCTAAATTTGGGGTAAGTTAAAGAGTAGAAAAAAAAGGAGTAACAATGAACTATCAAGAGACAAGTTTAGCACTTACAAAAACAGACTGGGAGGATATCTGTCCTTTCGATGAATATAGAATAGTAAGCCCGGCCCAACTGCCGGCAATTTTTCCTGGCCCTTTAGCAGAAGGCTTAACGAAGTATTTAGTAGCCAATACCGGGAATTCGGATATTTCCTTGTTTATTGTACAGACCTACAAGCAAAATAAAGATAAAGGAACAGAGGAAATAGGATCTCTTCAGTATATTTCGATCCATAATAAACAGAATTCTACTTCCTTCGAAGGTTTTACTGAGCAAACATTTTATCCTAACAGACCTTTCAGTGCAGCGTTTATAAGCGGAACTTTTGCTCAGGAAACAGCTACAATCAATTTGATATTTCCCTTTTCAGTACCTATCAGTGGTGGAACATTAGAAAACCTGAAGAAACTCAGATTAAACAAGAGTGTTGAATTCTCTTATAGTTTTTCGTTTGCAGAAGACATCAGCAGGAATGTGATATTAAGCGTTCCAAAGAGTTAAGAAATAAGACAATATTTGATTTCAGATCTGATAGGTGTCTAGTAGGAAGCTAAAGAGCAGCTAGAGAGAAGAGGGTTAACAACTATTAATTCTTAAATATTAATTATAAATGAGAGAAGTTAAACCCGCATATTGCAGTAGAAGCTAGGGACACGATGGACTAAATGGACTTAATGGACTTAATAGAAGTTTGATCAAATTCTGAATTCTGAGACTTCATCCATAAGTTTTTTCAGCATTTTATCAGGGATTTCGAAGTTTTCATCTTTAGAGAGAATAGATCCACAAACATTAGCCACCAGATTGAGAAAACTCCCGTTGGCTCTTTCTGCAGCCAGTTTTCCTAATTTATAACCGAGTTTTTTATCGTAATTAAGAATATTATTCAAGCTGGGATTGAGAATGAGGAGTTTAATTTTATTTTCAGCAATTTTATCACAAACGCTAAGAATACTTTGGCAGGCTGGTTCATCCAGAGGATCTTTATATTCTCCGGTAATAGGTTCGGGGAAGCAATCAGAGAGCAGTACAATGGCGTTAGACATGCCTGTGACCTGAAAACGGCTATGTTCCAGGGTCTGCATGGCGAGTTTAAGTCCATCAGCCAGAGGAGTTGAACCGCAGGGAGCCAAAGTGTTAATAGTACCGATAACATGTTTGACATTTGTTGTAGGATAATGCAGAATCTGAGCTCTGTCATCGTTGAAAATTATTAATCCGAGCTTATCTTTGGATGCTTTGGCCTGGGCAGTCAACATTGAAATGATTCTTGCCATAAATTTCAGAATCCATTTCACAGAATTACTGACATCAAGAACAAGCATAATGTTAAAATTCTGTTTTTGCTGATAAACAGGATAACGGAAATGTCTTTTTTTGACCTGAATACTGAAAGGAGCAGTTTTAAAAGAACCTTCAAGTATTGCTGATTTAACAGTTTGATAAGTATTCAGTTGGCTATTTCTAATCTGAGTTGAGGTGAAAGAAATAATAGGCAAGCCGGCAGCAGAGTCGGAATAGCCTTTTCTCAAAGAGGTAATTTTTTTACGTTTGAAAGCTATTTTATTGAATTCGTTGTCTTTAAGTTCAACTTCAAAAGTAGAGCTTGTATCTTTAGTCTGTGACAAAAAGCTTTTTGTTACCTTGATAAACTGTTCAGATTCTTCGACTCTGTTTCGAACAAAATTCTTTACAATTTTGACAACCTCTTTCCGGCTCATGGTATTGCTAAATAGTCCATTGAGAGGACTTGGCCCTTTAGCATTCATGTCAGTACCAAACTGATGGATTTTAACATCGGGATGGGATAGCATGTAGAATATCCCCTGCAAAGCTTCTTTAGTCTCAGGCAGATTTTCAAATTCCTGCCAGATCTTATCATACTTTTTCAGAAGTGCTAATTCAAACTCTGAAAGCTCTTTATGTTGTGCTTTCTTATAGATTATTTTAACCAGACTACGCCTGTCAACATAGTCCTCGTCGTCCTCGTCACCTAAGAATAAACTTAGATTTTCGAGACTTTCTCTAACTTTTTTAAGGGGGAAACGAAGCCTCCTTTTAACAAAGAGATATTTTCAGGAGAGTATTGGAGGGAAAAAGAGTCGGTTGAAGGGTTATCGTCTTTTATATCATCAAACCACTTTTCAATATCTGTCCAGGAAACAGCTTTCTTAAGACCTCCTTCTCTGGTTCTATGGAGAAGAGTGAGTTTCATAGCTATTTTGATATGTTTGATTTCTACCTGTTGTTTCATTTCAAGGGCAGCATATGTTCTGGCAGTTTTGATAATGACAATTTCAGAGCGATGACCATCAATTGCATATTCTATACAGAATTGAAGAATTTTTTGGACATAGTCCTGAGAAATTGTAGTATCCGGATATCTCTTACGGGCTTCTGCAATAGTGGTTTTCATGAGTTCATTAATATCTTGAAAACTCTGGCAAAATTCAGCAGGGTTAAGTTCAAAGGCAAAATTTCTTCTGACAATTTCCTGCCGGTCTTCAATACTACTCACACTCAGGATAGTGACAGACAGGGGAAATCGATCGAGAATCTGGGGGCGAAGTTCACCTTCTTCGCTATTCATAGTGCCAATAAGTAAAAATTTAGCAGGATGAGCGACGGAAAAGCCTTCACGTTCAACAGTATTATGTCCTGAGGCAACAACATCCAGAAGACTGTCAGTAATGTGATCCGGAATAAGATTAACTTCATCTATATAGAGAATTTGACGATGAGCTTTAGCAGTTAGGCCGGGTATAAAGGCTTTTTCAGCAGTTTTGAGAAGTTTTTCGATATCTATTTTGCCAAATAAGTTCTCTTCAGAAACATTCATAGGCAGATTCACAACATCTATGTTTTTTTGTACTACAGTATGAGTGAGTTGAGTTTTACACCATTCACACCAATCTTCAGGGTTTTCGGGAGTACAATTAAAATTACAGTTTTGATGAACTTCAATTTCAGGGGTAATTTGAGGTAAGCCGTAAACAGCAGTACTTTTGCCGGTACCTTTGGTTCCCCGGATCAGGACTCCGCCGATGTTTGGATTTATGAGGTTTAAGATCAGAGCCAAACTAAGCTCTTCCTGGCCCATGATAGCCATAAAAGGAAAACGCAAATGGGACATAGCAACTCCTTTTAGATAGTTTTAATAGGGAAATGTAAATTGTATATACTTATATTTGTCAACAGAATATTATTTAATTGAAGAAAATTGTTAAAAGTTGTTAATCCTCAAAGAATTGGCAATTTAACCAAGAAAGTTGTATTCCCGGGTTCGCTTTCAAAGCTAATAAAACCATTATGTCTTGCAATTATTTTTTGAACAATATCGAGACCCAAACCTGTACCTTCACCTTTTGGTTTAGTGGTGAAAAAGGGTTCAAAGATTTTTTCTTTAAGATCAAGAGGAATACCTTTTCCAGTATCAGAGATATAAACAGAAATAAAGTCATTTTCCCGGCAAACTTTAATATCAAGAGTACCTTTATTATCCATTGCCTGGATAGCATTATGGATAATATTTGTCCAGACCTGATTCAGTTCATCAGGGTGACAGAGGATTTGAGGCAAATCGGGTTCATAAAACTTATCAAGTTCAATATTATGTTTAATTTGATTATAATAGAGAGTCAGAATAGTTTCAATTCCTTCACAAATATCAGAGCGGACAAGTTCCCCTGTATGGTCATAGCGAGCGTAGTTTTTTAGAGCAAAAACAACTTTAGAGGCTTTGTCGGTGGCAGTGTTGATAGTAAGAGCACTACGTTGAATCCCTGAAAGTTTATAAACATTATGAACAATATCCTGACCATTTCCAGTTTTGAATGAATCCAGAAAATCATCAAACTCATCGTATATACCCATTTCTACCAGAGTATCGGCCAGATTATTATAATCAGTAATATGATTTTCTTCGAGTAAATTTGCAATAGCACTTTTTAACTTTCTTTCATCTTTTGCAGAAGTAACATGATGTATTTGTAAAGACCGATTAAGAAGTTTTTTGAAGATGGTGATTTCTTCACTATCAAGTGAAGCAAAAAAAGTTGGGATACTTTCCAGAGTTTGAGTCAGGCTGTTAAGAATATTTCCGACAGAAGAACGAATCGCACCTAAGGGAGTATTAACTTCATGAGCCACACCGGCAGTCAAATGCCCGAGAGCTTCCATTTTTTGTGCTTTGCCCAACTGGTCTTGAGTACTTTTCAGATCAGCCAAAGTAGCAGAAAGTTGATTGCATTTATCCTGAATTTGACAATTCTGATCTTCCAGTTCAAGCTGTAGCTGATGTAGTTTCAAGTGGGTTTTTACTCTTGCCTCTACTTCTTCGAACTGGAATGGTTTTGTAACATAATCAACTCCCCCGACGGCAAAAGCTTTTACTTTATCAGTTGATTCATCGAGAGCACTAATAAAGAGAACGGGAATGTCTTTTAAAGCAGGATTTGATTTGAAATATTGACAAACCTCGTAACCATCCATTTCGGGCATATTAATATCAAGTAAAATCAAGTCGGGTTTTTTGTTTAGTACAGCCTGTATAGCCAATTTACCGTTTGGAACGGGTCGAACTTTATAACCACTTTCTTTTAGCATTTCGTTGAGCAAATTGAGATTAGCGGGTGTATCATCAACTACCAAAATTTCCGGTAAGTTTTTTGGAAATATACAAAGATTTTGATTCATTTCAAACCTCTTTGGCTTTAATTGCTGTAATTTCCAATAATTTTTGATATTTAAAAGATTCAGCAAGGCTTTTAAGAGCTTTAGCCAGATCAAGATCCAAATTTTCGATCTGACGTATTAATTCTAACATTTGATCCAGATCAGCCGAAAGTGTAGCATTATGCAGTTGGCTAATAAAAGCAGGAGGAATTTTGGCAATTTTCTTGATTAACAGAGCAGATTTAGCGGATTGTTCAGCTAATTGAGGAAGTATTTCTTGAGAATAAACATATTCTACCCCCAGCAGGGCTTTGATTTTATCAAAGAGAATTTCTTCCCGGAATGGTTTGCCCAGAAAATCATCTGCACCAATTTCCAGAGCTTTCTGACGCTCTTCACCAAAGACACTTGCAGTAATGCTGATAATCTTGATTCTATCACCACCTTCACTTGAGCGAATCAGCCTTATGGCTTCATATCCATTCATGACAGGCATTCTTGTATCCATTAAAATCAAGTGGGGATTCCATTTTTCAACCTCAAGAACAGCTTCTTGACCATTAGCTACTTCTCTAATTTCAAAACCGACTCTCCCAAGTATCTGGGCAAGTAAAGTGCGGTTACTGTCTTTATCATCTGCAATCAAAATACGATATGTGAGCTGTCCGTCTTCCACCTTTTCAACAAAGCGGAATTCTGTTTTATGTTTCTTTGTTAATTGACTTCCTTCTTCGATATTAATTTCAAAGCTAAAAGTACTCCCTACATCAAGCTGACTTTTTACAATAATATCTCCGCCCATTAAGCGTACAAATTCTCTACTGATAGTTAAACCAAGCCCTGTACCCATTTGAATTTTTCTTCCGCTTTCAGTTTGTTCAAAAGGTTGGAACAGTTTAGCTATTTCTTCTTCCATTATACCACTTCCTGTATCTTCGACTTCAACCAGGAGATGCAGTCCTTTATCAGCCCCGGTTTTAATACCTGCACGTACAGATATACCACCTTTATCAGTAAATTTGACAGAATTTCCGATCAAATTAATAAAAACCTGCAGGAGTTTGGTTTCATCACAGATAATACAGGCAGGAAATTTTCCCACTCTTTCCACGATAAAGCTTAAATTTTTCTCGTCTGTTCTAATGCGGAACATTGCTTCAATTTCATCTAACATACTGCTCAAGTCGAAAGTCACAGGAGAGAGTGAGAGGCGACCGGCCTCGATCTTAGATATTTCAAGAATATCATTGATCAAAGCTAACAGTCTTTCTCCACTATTAGTGATATTCAATAAGTTTTTTTTCTGAATGATTGACAATCCGCTATCATGCAGCATTAATTGGGAAAAGCCCAGAATGGCATTCATCGGAGTTCTAATTTCATGAGACATATTCGCCAGAAATGCACTTTTTGCTAAATTTGCAATTTCAGCAACGGACTTAGCTTTCTCCAATTCAGTGTTTTTTTCTTGTAGAGCCTGATCCCATCGTTTACGCTCAGTTACATCACGGGCGGCAACAAATACACCCTGCAAATGTCTGTCACGATCATAAAATGTGGAAGCATTCCAGGATACAACAGTTTCTACACCGTCTCTGGCGTGGGCTGTCAGTTCATAATCAAGTAGTTTTTTTTGCATAAGCACCTGTTTGATGCCATCCTCTGCTCTCTCCTGATCAGTAAAGTAATTTTTGAAAGGTGCACCGATCAGTTCATCACGGGTACATCCGGTAAGTGCTTCCATTTGTTTATTAACATCAGTTATTATACCAGCTGGATTTGTAGTCATAATTGCATCAATGTTTGATTCAATCAGAGAACGTGCGTAAAATTGTTGGTCTCTCAGACGCTGATCCAAGAGTTTCTGATCTGCCTCAATTTCTTTTCTGGCTGTATTATCAGTACCAATCAGCAAATATCCAATAATAGCATTTTGAGCATCACGCAGGGCAGTGACAGACACAACAGCAGGAAAACGACTACCATCTTTTCTTATATAAGTTAATTCGTAAATATCTTCAATTCCACGGGATGCTTTGAAGACTAATGCTTCAAAGCCAGGAGTAATTGGAGTTGCCAGTTCAATACTTAAAGATTTTGCCCGAGCAATTAATTCCTGAGAATCTGAAATATCAGCAGGCGTAATTTTATTCATTACTTCAGCAGCATTGTAGCCCAACATACGCTCTGCCCCGACGTTGAAGATTTGAATAACTCCTTTAGCGTCAGTAGCTATACTGGAAAAATTGGCACTATTAAAAATCGCTCTTTGTAAAGCCCCTGCTTTGAGTAAAGATTCTTCAGCTTCTTTTCTGGCTGTATTATCTGTGCCTATAAGCAAATATCCGATAATAGTATTTTGAGCATCACGCAAAGCAGTGACCGAAACTACAGCAGGGAAACGAAACCCATCTTTACGAATATAAGTCAGTTCATAGATATCTTCAATACCGCGGGAAGCTTTGAAGACCAACGCTTCAAAACCGGGAGTAATCGGAGTTGCCAGTTCTACGCTCAGGGCGTTGGCTCGTACTATCAGTTCCTGAGGATCTGAAATATCTGCGGGAGTATTCTTGTTCATAACCTCAGCTGCACTATAGCCCAACATACGTTCGGCCCCGACATTAAAAATCTGGATGACACCTTTTGCATCGGTAGCTATACTGGAAAAATTGGCACTATTGAAAATTGCTCTTTGCAGAGCTCCTGCTTTCAGCAAGGATTCTTCGGCTTCTTTTCTGGCTGTGTTGTCTGTACCAATCAGCAAATAGCCAATAATAGTATTTTGAGCATCACGCAAAGCTGTAACTGAGACGACAGCCGGGAAACGACTGCCGTCCTTACGAATATAGGTTAGCTCATAAATGTCTTCAATACCGCGGGATGCTTTGAATACAAGAGCGTCAAAACCTGGTGTAATTGGGGTTGAGAGTTCCAGACTGAGTGCTTTCGCACGTGCTATCAGTTCCTGAGGATCTGAGATATCAGCGGGTGTAATTTTATTCATTACTTCATCAGCACTATAACCAAGCATGCGTTCTGCACCGACATTAAAGATCTGGATAACACCTTTTGCATCTGTAGCAATACTGGAAAAATTAGCACTGTTAAAAATTGCACGTTGGAGAGCTCCTGCTTTCAGTAACGATTCTTCAGCTTCTTTTCGTGCTGTATTGTCGGTACCTATTAGTAAATACCCAATAATTGTATTTTGAGCATCACGCAAAGCTGTAACTGAGACAACAGCCGGGAAACGACTGCCGTCTTTACGAATATAGGTGAGTTCATAAATATCTTCAATACCACGGGATGCTTTGAAAACCAGTGCTTCAAAACCTGGTGTAATATGGGTTGAGAGTTCAAGACTAAGAGCTTTGGCACGTGTTATCAATTCCTGAGGATCTGAGATATCGGCTGGTGTAATTTTATTCATTACTTCAGTAGCACTATAACCCAGCATGCGTTCTGCACCGACATTAAAAATCTGGATAACTCCCTTAGCGTCTGTAGCAATACTCGAGAAATTAGCACTGTTAAAAATTGCACTTTGCAAAGCTCCTGCTTTAAGTAAAGATTCTTCCCGATGAACTTCAGTCTGAGTTTCATTATGGGAAGCAAGCGAATTGTCAGGCACAAAGTCCTTTTTGTTAAATAGCTTGGGTTTTTGTTTCATTTTATAGACCTCAAATTGCTGATATTGTTTGTTTCATAATTATGCTCCGGATTTTCCTCTATGAGCTTAATAGAACTATTGTCCATTTATCATCTAATGTAAAATCACGGTTAAACATCATGTCTGATAACTCTAAAAAAGCGGATTTCTTATTCTAAAAACAAAAAAGAAAGGTTACTTCTACTAGAATAGGCAAAAGAGATAGGACTCATATTAATAGTTTTTTATACTATTATTTATAATATAAGATAACATCTTTTCAGAATAAAACAAACAATATTTTTGTTCTGAATTGTGTAGAAGAACTAATTAGTTGTTAGCTATTAATAAAGAGAAGGGGGAAAGGGCTGGCCGTTAAGTCAACCTTACAAATCACTAATACTGAAGAGGAATCTATTTGGGAATGGAGAACTTAAAGGAACTACCTTTGTTTTCTTCGCTTTGAACCCAGATTCTCCCGTTATTCTTTTGAATGAATTCTTTACAGAGCAATAAGCCCAAACCGGTTCCAGTTTCTTTGGAAGTGCCTTTAGTAGAGTGATGCTGATCGATGCGAAAGAGTTTATCAATATTTTCTGCTTTAATGCCTACACCATTGTCATTGATAGAAATAATACAATCCTGTTCATCAGACTCGGAAGTAACATAAACACTTCCTTCGGGGTTGGTAAATTTCAGAGCATTGTTGATGAGGTTTCTGATAACTGTAGTCAGCATGTTTTTGTCACCAAAGATGAAAAGATCTTCGGATACTTCGGAGTATAGATTAATGCCTTTACTTTCAGCAGAATATTGTAGCAGTGAGATTGTTTCGTTGACCAGGTTGCTGACATTAAGAATTTCGGGATGAAACGGGATACTGCCTGTTTGACTTCTGGACCATTCTAAAAGGTTGAGGAGCAAATCTGAGATTCTTTTTGTCCCTGTGTACATTTTTTCGGTCATATCTTTTATTTTTTCCGGGGAAAAATTATCAAAATTAGTTACCAGCATTTCTCCAGAGAAGAGGACAACGTTGAGAGGGTTCTTCAGATCATGGGCAATAATGGAGAAAAATTTATCTTTAGCGGCATTAGCTTCGAGAAGTTGTAGGGTACGTTCTTCCACTTTCTTTTCGAGAGTACGGTTCAATTCTCTGATTTCAGCATTTTGGATTTCCAGTTGAATTGCTTGCGAATAGCTTCTACAAGCTTCTTTGACAGTAAGAATAAGATCATTTTTATCCCAGGGTTTGGTAATAAAACGGTAAAGATTGGCATAATTAACAGCGTTCCCGACAGCATGCAGATCTGCCTGGCCGGTCAACATGACTTTAATAATTGAAGGGTATTGTTGATGGATTCTGCGAAGAAGATCATCACCTTTAATATCGGGCATAATGTAATCGGTAATTATAAGAGGAATATCATAACCGGAAATTATTAATTCTTCGACGAGTTCCAGTGCCTCTTCCCCACCTTCGGCAACTTCAATCTGATACTTATCACCCATTTCGGATTTAAGTTCTGTTTTTAAACTGTCGAGGACTATTTTTTCATCATCGACAATGATAATCACCGGAGTTTTCATAATTTCTCCAATCCGGTTTTGATGATCTCAACCAATTCATGCTCCAACCAGGGTTTAAAAAGACATTTATGCATATTTGCCTGATCATACGCTCTTTGAATAGATTCTTCATTAGCCTGGCCTGTAAGCATGATTTTTATGATATTGGGGAATTTCCGATGAACTGATATCAGGAATTCATCACCTTTAATACCTGGCATAAGCCAATCAGAAACAATAATCAGAATATCTATTTCTTCCTGCTCAAGTTCCTCGATCAATTCCATAGCATCCTGAGCATTTTCAGCAACTTCGTAAGAAAATTGATCTTTGAAATTACTTTTCAGTTGAGCTTTTATACTATCGAGAATGATTTTTTCATCATCTACACAAAGAATAACAGGTTTTTTCATATAGTCTCCTTACAGAATGGGTAACTTGATAAGGAATGTAGTTTTCCCGGGTTCACTTTCAAAGCTGATAGAACCATTATGTTTTTCAATTATTTTTTTTACAATATCAAGACCTAATCCTGTACCTTCGCCTTTTGGTTTAGTAGTAAAGAAAGGTTCAAAGATTTTCTCTCTAAGTTCTGGAGGAATGCCCTTACCAGTATCAGCTATATAAGTAGAAATAAAGTCATCTTCTTGACAGACTTTTACATCAAGTACACCTTTATTATCCATAGCCTGAATGGCATTATGAATAAGATTTGTCCAAACCTGATTCAATTCATCAGGATGACAGAGAATTTGAGGCAAGTCTGGTTCAAAGAATTTATTCAGTTCTATTCCGTGTTTTATTTGATTGTAATACAAGGTCAAAACGGTATCCACACCTTCGCTGATATCGGAGCGGACAAGTTCACCTGCGTGATCATAACGAGCATAATTTTTAAGAGCAAAAACTACTTTTGAAGCTTTATCGGTGGCAGTGTTGATCGTAAGAGCACTACGTTGAATTCCAGAGAGTTTATAAACATTTTGGACAATACATTGACCTTTTTCTGATTTAAGAGTATCAAGAAACTCTTCTACACCATCGTAGATACCCATATCGACCAGAGTATCAGCCATATTATCATAGTCTGGAATTAGATTTTCTTCGAGTAAATTAGCAATAGCTCTTTTAAATTTTCTTTCATCTTTGGCAGAGGTAATGAGTTTTTTTTGTAGAGATCTGTTGAGCAATTTTTGAAAGATAATGATATCATCATTAGAGAGTGAGTCGAAGAAAAGAGGGATATTTTCCAGGGTTTGAGTCAGGTTATTGAGGATATTCCCAACCGAGGAGCGAATTGCACCTAAGGGTGTGTTTACTTCATGGGCAACCCCGGCAGTAAGATGTCCCAATGCTTCCATTTTCTGGGATTGGACTAGCTGTCTGTGTGTGTTTTGCAAATCTTCCAAAGCTTGTGAAAGTTGATCAGTTTTTTCGAGTAAGGCAGAATTTGCAGTATCTCTTTCCAGAATTCGCAATTTTATCCGGTTCATCATCCCATTGAAACCATCATAAAGAATACCAATTTCATCTTTGCGGTCATGCTCTAAAAGTGTTGAATAATCTTCTTTCCCAGACAGTTTACGGGTTAAATCGGACAAAATTAGGATAGGTTGGGAGATACTTTTTTGGATTTTGATGGCTATCAAGTATGAAACCAGCATAATGATCAATAAGAAGAGACACATGGTTGTAATATAGTTATGAATCTTTTTTTTCAGACCTTCGGCAGAAACCTTACAGAATATTGTGCCTATTTTAGTACCATTACTCAGTATAGGTTGAGACAGGTAAAGAATATCCTGTTTGATAAAATTACTTGAATCCGTGATAGGGATATCAAATTTTTCATATTTTCTTTTGGACTTATAATAGGAAGCGAATACTTTTTTTTGATTGTCCAGAACCAGACACATTTTTATTTCCGGGATAGTGCTCAGTTTTTGTAAAGCTTCATCAGCGGCAGCACTATACTGGAACTCTAAGGGAGTAGTACAATATTCGGCCATGAGTTTAACAGTAACCAGCATTTGATTGATAGTATCATTTTTATAGGTTTGGACAGTGTTGTAGATTACAAATGAGAAGCCCAGAGCCAATGCGATGAAAGTGGTTGTTTGAATGATGAGAACCAGTTTATTTTTAATTGAAAGGTCTTTAATAAATCTAAGCATAATCAAAACTTGTATGTGTAGCCGAAGAGGGCATTAAAGTAGATGTTGTCAGTAAAAGGATACTCTCTATGTTTACCTTGCAGGTTTTTCAGAGCAAGTGAAATAGTATGATGTTGATTCAAGTTATAATTACAGTTAAGATTTAATTGATGATATGGTTCTATACGAGTGCGTAAGTACGACAATAATCCAAAGAAATCGAAATCCTGTTTGGTATAGTAAAGATGCTGCCAAAAGAGATTCATTTTTGACCAAGGCTTGATATCAAGAGTGTATCCGAGCATAAGATCTGGTGTTGATTCGGGAAGAAACCCGGTATATTCTAAGTTGGCAATTGAGTTTTTTTCTTTTGTTTGCTGGGCCATACCGTAGATTTTCAACTTAGCATTGGAAGAGTATTTATAAGAAAAAGTAAAATTAATTCCGGATTGATAAACCCGCAGATTTTCTTGTTCAGACATAGTCAGAGGAATTGTTTCTACCGTATATAAATAATTATCCTGATCATCATAGACAGGTTCAATGATACTGGGTGTGCTTTGAACAAAATTGGAGAAATGAGTCAAGGTAGTCATGAAGATATCACAATCCAGGGTGGCAGAAGGATTAATTTTGGCACGCATGCCGAAATCCACAGTTACATTTGTTAAAAATGGCAAATCGGGGTTTCCTTGAAAAACTACAGCCGCAAGAGTATCACCGGTCACAGAATGTGGATCGAAATACATGGTAGAAGCCTTGCCGACGAAAGAATCGATCATGAAGGGTGTTCTGAATGCTTTTGATAAAATAACTCTATACAGATTATCTTTACTGGCTCTGTAAGTAAAGCCTGCTTCGTAGGAATTAGCAACATGGTCATTTAGATTATAATTATCATCCCGGGTACCGAAAATAAGTCTCCATTTGTTATTGAGAGGAACATCAATTAAACAGGAGGCTGACTGTGAAATAATGCTCTTAGTTTTATCAGGTATATTTCTATTTTCATCGAACATCGTATCTGTCATCAAACCTGCAGCATATTTGGCTACTCTTTGCGTAAGCCCTGGTCTGATAAAGATGCCTAACAATTCAAAGGGATACTCTATTGTACTGTCATAATTGAAATAATCATAACGATTCCAGTAATAATTATTATCGTGTCTGCCATGATTTATGGTTTGCTGAAAGAGAAAGTTTTTGTAACTACCATACAAGTTGATATAATGCCCTTCAGATTCATATTCGGAAAGTGGAGTGCAGAAATTGTTATAGAAGGTTTTTTGACTTTTTGCATGATGAAAACCCCAGTCCAAACTCACATAATCAGCATCATTAAAATTATAACGGGAAAAGACATTAATAGCTCCTTTTTCTAAAGATAGCTCAGGATTTTCATACTTAATGTTAAAAAAATCAAAAAAATCATGGCCTTCAGGGCAATACATTAAAGAGGAAACATCTTCAATATCTGTATATTGTTCAAATTTTTGAGAGTAATACTTACTATCGATACGAGATTGTCTCTGCATATTAGCTGTCAGAGCAATCATAAATTTGTCATTGCTGTTGTATTCGAGGTTGATGTTGGTTGCCCCGGATTGTGCACTATTTCCTTTAACATTTGAATAAAAATGCAAACCTGGTTCTTTACTGTGAGAAGTAATAATGTTAATCACACCAGCCATGGCATTGGGACCATACAAAGCAGATGCCGGACCTCGCACAATTTCAATACGTTCAATATCTGTCAAATCAACACCCAGCATTTCCCAAAAAGTCCCTCCACTGAAATAATCATAGACGACTCGGTTATCGATCATAACCAGGATGATTGTGCAGGTGGGAGTAGGCATCATGAAGCTGGTAGTTGCTGTATCAAACCCACGAATCTGAACATCATAATTTCCCGGGGTTTGTTCACGCACTATTAAACCTGGAGCAAGTCTCAAGGCCTCAGGTATAGAGGAAGCACCAGAATTCAGGATTTCTTCTTTTTTGATGATGGTGACATCCAGGGGAGTTTCAAACAAATCTTCAGGTGTCTTTGAAGCTGTTGTCACAATATCGGTATTAATTAGCTCTTCAAGGCTCATATCAAGATAGACATCTTCAGAACACCAAATCAGACAGAAGGGAATATAAGTAATCAGGAAAACTAAAATAAAAATATTTTTATTCATAATAAACTCATTTATAAACCTTGGCAATTTGTAGAATATTGGGTGATAAGTCATGACCTTCTTTCTCCAAGGTCGATATATTTATAAAAACACGTGGTAAATCTTGTACTAATCCAAGTCCAATTGTGATTTCTCCTTTTTCTGTGGACTTAGATACTCCGGCTATGGAGAGTTTTTTGTAATCTCGATATGAACTTGCTAAGTAGGTCAAATTGGGCATAAAGTAAATAACATCATAGTTGGAAATATTTGTACTTAGTTTTTCAACTGTTGAACAACCTACCTCAAAGGAAGCTTTTCGAAACACATTGAGACATTCGTCTTTTAATTTTGAGGTGGAATTATCATAAACAACAAGTAAACGAACTTTGTCTTTATCTTTCAGGCTGTTGTCATGAGAAATTATTTTTGCGAATAAAGCTGCCTGAATTCGCATAGGTATAACCATATTATCACTCGAAAGTGATAGAGAATAGAAAAGCAACAAGATCATTAACAAATAATTTTTCATAATTAATCAACCTTTTTTAAAAGTGATTATTCTTATATTATTTGTCAAGCATAAAAGCTGCAATAGTTAAACTGGTTATTCCAGGTTATAGAGACATCTCCATATAAATTCCACTCTTGGCTCGAGCATATCTTCCTAAATCATGATTTTCGGTTACAGAAATCGTAAAACCTAATTTTTTATACAAAGCCATAGCCTTTTCCAGTTTGAGATCACTCGTTAAAACTATTTTATGTGCTTCCATCTCTCTGGCCTTTTCAATCACTGCATTGGCTAATCTATGACCTATCTTTCTGCCCTGATACTTTTCTGTGACGGCCATTTTGGACAGCATATAGGTTTTATCATCTACTTTTTCCAAAGCAACTGTTCCGACGATTTGTCCCTTATACTCCGCAAATAAAATGAATCCGCCTTTGTCTATTATTTCAGATTGAGGATTGGACAATATTTGAGCATCACCTTCTTCTATCTGAAAATACTTTTCCAGCCATTCATTATTTAATTGTCGAAATGAATTCTGATAGATACTTTGGTAATCGCGAATAATTATGGAATCTTGGCTCTTTACCAGCTCTTTAAAACGTTGATGAATTTCCTTTTTGTCTAAGGCTGCTTCCAATTTATCCAAGAGTGAAATCATGTCAGTATCAATTTCTTCGAAAAGTTCCTGGGTTATATTGTAAAATCTTTCCCAGATTGGCTCCAATTCCTGGAATAAGATTTTTCCTTTGTATGTTACGGTTAACAAGCGTTTCCTACTATCCTGAGTGCTGTCTTTTGATTTGAGAAGGTTTGCCTTGATCATGGCATTTGTTATCTTGATAACTGCAGGATGACTATATTTCATTAAGTGGGCAATTTCCGTTACAGACATCGGTTTTCCTGTCTTAGAAAGGAGGTGAAAGACAGGAAACCAATGTGCTTCAAAATTTATTCCTAAATTCTTATAGACCAATATAGCACTAGCCATGATCCGCTCTGATACTCGTTTTAATCTGGATCCAAAACCTAAGGTGCCTAACTGATCAATATATGACATTATTTCGTCCTTTCGTTCCTACTGCTTCTTCCATCATCATACATTCCCTCCAAAGCTATGACTTTATCTTTTTCAATAACAAATTTGAGTCTAAAATAGTCAACATCATTAAATCTGAAAATGTCTTTTGTCATAGGAATCATTTTGATCTTTGGAAAACCCTCTCTCTGATAATAAAGCTCTCCGTTTTCTAAGGTAATATGTCTGGGACCATAAACACCAACAAAAGCTTTCATCGCTGTTTTATCAAGAACAACTGGATTCTCTTTAGCCTTCAAAGCTTCTATTGCCCATTGGTATAATGCCTTTTCTTTAGGTGATTCCTGTTTACTAATTTGTTTTTCATAGGATAACATAAGTGCTTTATCCAGAGCTTTCTCAGGCGTTGTTTCATAATCGGGTTTTACTCCTACACCTTCCCAATTGGTCTTCGTTATAGGATTTATTGCTCTGCCAAAAGCAATATTGGCCATAAATTTGTCTGTCAAAATAAATTGCTCTATCGGATGAGCTCCTCCACCTGTGGTTTCACCAACTATCGTTGCTCTTTTCAAATTCTTGAGATTATAGGTAAATTCCTCAGCTCCGGAAAAGGTATATTTACTGGTTAATACATATATATCCCAATCTGGTCTTGTTTTCCCGGGGACAAAAGGTAAAGTATAGGTATATTCCATTGAGTCTGTCGGTCTGTAGTAGAATGTGTTCAATGCTTTATTTGCACTGTTTTCGAAAAAATAACTGGTTAATAACTGAATCATAGAAGGATATCCTCCCCCATTTTCTGTCAGATCTATTATCAGAGCATCTGTATTTATCAAAAAGGTCATTGCAGCTACGGCTGTTTCAAAAGCTTCCTTACTTGTTTCAAAACTATTGAACTTCAAATAACCCACATTACCTTTAAGAATTTTTATTTCCTTAAACCCGTAATTATTTTTTCGATCTAAATAAGCCTGACGTTTGGCATAATCTTCTGTTTTGTTCTTAGCATCGTTCTTAAGCAAAGCTATTGACTCCGGATCAAACGTAACACTAAGATGCCTGTCATTAGTTAAAGATCTGATATCTTCTGTTAATTTGACAGCTAAAGCTTTAGGATCAGTTATAGTATTATAAATGCCTTCCTGAAGATTTTTCTTCAGTAAATCACTAACCTCTTTTCCCTTTTCGGGGAACACATAATTTTTAAACATTTGTAGAGAGAGTGAATCAACCACTTGAACTATCTCTTTTTTTTCCAAAAGTGCCGGCTTTTCTACTGCTGTTAGATTTGAAAATATTCCAAAAACTGTTACAACGAATACTAAAATCAAAATAATCTGACTTTTTCCTGAATTATTTACTGCCTTCATGCTTGCCTCCATTTAACTATTAATAAGTCACTTAAATACATTTATACAATACATTCATGTAACTGGTTACGTTAATAATTAATCTATAAATCTTGGCAAGATTTATTTCAGTATAGATTCTTGAGCCACTCTAAAAAACACTAAATAGCCAAAAAATAGCACAAGAATCACAAAAGAAATAAAAAGCAACTTTAAGAGTTTTAACCCGAACTGTGCAGTAGAATCCGGGTTTAATCATGCATGAGCCAAAGTGAAAACAGTGATTGAAGCCGGGGAATATTCTTTAATTACTTTTGCCAGGGAGTTAACCGTTGCTCCGGTTGTGAAAACATCATCAACAATCAGAATATGCTTATTTTGAATAGTTTCTTTACTTTTTACGCCGAAAATATTCTCTACATTGGATTTCCTGTCTTCTTTTTTTTGAGTTGTTTGAGTTTGGGTATATTTCGTTCGTACTATACATTTTGTACAGCAAATTAGGCCAAATTTTGCACATAGTTCCACTGAGATTATCTCTGCCTGATTAAAGCCCCGTTCTCTTTGTTTCACGGTATGGAGAGGCACAGGTATGACTAAATCTATGTTTTTCAGAAAGGTAAATTTTTCTAATTTATATTGTCCAATTTCAAATAACAGGGGTACCACTTTTGCGATTTCCGAGTATTTTAACAGATGGATCAATTCTTTCATTTGTCTATTGTATTTAAAAAGATGGTAAGAAGCGTCGAAATAAATAGGTTGAGTTTTATCTATTTGTTCCACCAAGCCCTGGTCTTCATTTGCAGAATATAATTCCAGACCATCGAGACAGGTGGAACAAATAACTTTATTATTTTCTGTTTTTCTGTTGCAAATAAAACAGAAACAGGGAATGAAAAGATTTAGAATATTACTAAGATTTGAAATAATTTTCCATGGATGCAAAAATAAATTTACCATCCTGGCTTCCTACAATATCTTCTGCCGCTCTTTCCGGATGAGGCATCATACCCAGAATATTGCCTTCTTTATTGATTATACCGGCAATATTATTGATAGCACCATTCGGATTAGCTTCACGGGTGATTTTACCTTCAGCATCACAATATTGGAAAACGATCTGGTTATTAGCAATCAGTTCATTTAAGCCATCTTCACCGATAAAGTAATTTCCTTCTTTATGTGCAATAGGAATATCTATTACTTGCCCGGTATTCAGTTGATTGGTAAAAGGAGTAGTATTATTTGTAACACTTAGAAACTGGTGCTGACAAATAAACTGCATCGATTCATTGACCATCAAAGTTCCAGGAAGAAGACCGCACTCTGTCAGAATTTGAAAACCATTGCATATACCTATTATTAATCCGCCTTTATTCCCGAATTCGATTACTTCCTGAATAATGGGAGAAAATTTGGCTATTGCTCCACATCTGAGATAATCTCCATAAGAAAATCCTCCAGGTATGATAACAAGATCAGGATTCTTTAAATCACTGTCTTTGTGCCAGATAAACTGTACTTCATGGTTTCTGATAGAAGGAATATGAAAACTATCATGATCGCAATTAGACCCTGGAAAAGTTATTACGCTGACTCTCATTTTTCCTCGATCTCATAATAATAGGTTTCTGTATTGGGATTGGCTAATACTTTATTACAAATACTTTCCACATCTTGTTTAACTTTTTCCTTATCCTTATTATCGAAATCCAATTCGATGAACTTGCTAATTCTGGTATTGGATATTTCATTGTATCCCAAAGTCTTAAGTGCATTTTCCACAGTCTTACCCTGAGGATCTAAAACACTGGGTTTTAGAGTTACATAAATTTTTACTTTGTACATTTCTAATCCTTTATTTTTTTTTTTATTTGTTTAATTAAACCAGTTACAAACCCTGTGATCAAATAGATATAAACAATTGAAAAGAATGTGATTGCCGGAAAATTCATTGCTAAAGCTGTAATTATAACCATGAACGGGATCATGAAGAAAAGACTGGAAAAAGGTTTGGTTGACTTATCAATTGCCTGATATTCAATCTTACTGATCATTAGGAAGGATACTATGGGCATAAGAATCATTAGAACTATCGAGTAGTTCAATTGATCCCAGAAGTAGTATTGAATAAGCATACCGGTAATGATCACACCGGCACCTGCAGGAATCGGGAGCCCTTCAAAGTTCTTTTTACTTGTCAGATCAAGATTTTTCAGATTGAACCTTACAAGTCTTAGTCCTCCGCATAAAACATAAAGAATCATTATGGCTAAACCCCAGTTTCCCAAAGTATATAAAAATGCTTTATAAGCAATAAAAGCAGGAGTAACTCCAAATGCTACAAAATCAGACAAGGTATCCCATTCAGCTCCAAATCTGCTCGATGCTTTGAGCAAACGTGCTACATTCCCATCCATTCCATCTAAAAACAGAGAAGCAATAATCATCCAACAGGAAACCTGGAAATTACTATCAGAAGCAAAGATCAAAGCCAGCATCGCAGAGATTAGACTGGCTGTAGTAAATAAATTTGGTATAATATATTTGATTTTCATATTTCTCCTTCTGTATTTTTAACTTTTGCTAAAAAACTTATTCCTGCAACTACTTTTTCTTTCAATTCGCAAGTCAAGATATATTCTTTAGGAATATTGATTTGACAAACTGCATTTCCCGGAACTAATCCAATCAAAGCTCCTGGTATAGTTCTTTTAAAATTATCCTGGAACATCTTAACTTTTCTACTGATGAGTGTAACCCCAACTGGTAATGGAGAATCTTTACTAACAACTGAAGCAGCATTGAATACAGTATTCTCAAACGGGTATCTGAAATCAGAACTATGATAATAGCTCTTTTTAATTACTATTTCAATTAGATCTTTGTTTTCTCTAATTTCCGTAACTATTCCCGTTACTGGTGAGAAGATCAAATTCGGATCTTCTATAGTTGAATTTCTGGGATATCGGTAAATAAACAAGACCCAAATATAATACAAAAAGGCAAGTATTGACACATACTTATAACTACTAAACAGTTCTGAATCATACAAATTAAAGAAAAAACAAAGTATGATCACAGAAACAGGCAGCAGCATAGCCTTGTATTTCATCGTTGTCGCCATTTTCACAGCATCGTACGGATTAAATTTATCTTCCATTTATCCCAACTCTTTCTAAAATATAATCAGCATGTTGTATATATCTGTCGTACGAGAAAATGTTATCCAGATCTTCCTGACTCATCACACTCATTATTTGCTCATCAGAGGCTATTAAAGACTTGAATGATGTTCTTTCCTGCCAAGCCTGCATGGCATATTTCTGCACCAGAGCATAAGCATCTTCCCGGGAAAATCCTTTCTCTGCCAGTTTTAAGAGAAAAACCTGAGAGAAAACAAGTCCGCAGGTCAATTCCAGGTTCTTCTGAATATTGTCTTTATAAACAACCAAATTTTCAATCATCGCAGTGGTTTTAACGAGCATATAATGCACCAGAATCGTGGAATCCGGCAGAATTATCCTTTCCACAGAAGAATGGCTGATATCTCTTTCGTGCCATAAAGCATTGTTTTCCATAGCGGCCATGCAGTTAGAACGAATCAGACGGGCAAGTCCGCAGAGTTGTTCACTGGTGATGGGATTCTTCTTATGCGGCATAGCAGAAGAGCCTTTTTGTCCTTTGGAAAAATTCTCTTCCACTTCGAGGACTTCAGTACGTTGTAAATGTCTGATCTCGAGTGCAATTTTTTCAATGGTTGAGGCGATTATTGCTAATACAGACATAAATTCAGCATGCCTGTCCCGCTGAATAACCTGAGTCGAGATATTTACCGGCTGAAGATCTAAATGAGCACATGCGATTTTCTCGATCTCCGGAGATAAATGAGCATAATTTCCAACTGCACCTGAATATTGTCCTACCGAAATAACAGCGATGGCATTATCCAGTCTTTTCAAATTCCTTTGGCATTCATCATACCAAAGAGCAAACTTAAGCCCAAAGGCCGTAGGTTCAGCATGGATGCCGTGAGATCTGCCAATTGTCACAGTGTGCTTATAAGCTATTGCCTTATCAGCCAAAACAAGCAGGAGTTTTTCGATCCAGCTTCTGATGATTATTCCAGACTGTTTTAACTGTATAGATGTGGCAGTATCAAGCACATCAGAGGAGGTCATCCCATAATGGATCCATCTGGAAGATTCACCCACATACTCAGAAACATTGGTCAGAAAAGCAATTACATCGTGTTTGGTAGTTAGTTCAATCTCGTTTATTCTCTCAACATTAAAACCAGCCTTGTTGACAATATTTTCGAGATCAATATCAGGAATAATTCCTTTTTCATTGAGTGCTTTACAGGCAGCGAGTTCAACTTCAAGCCAGCAGTGATATCTGTTTTGAAGTTCCCAGATCTTACCCATTTCAGGCAAAGTATATCTTTCGATCATCATTTTCCCTTTTTATAAATTTAATTCTGTTCAACTTGGTTAATTTCTTGGGTGATTTTGTCAATTTTAATATTTGCTATGAGTTTATTCTTTTGAAATATTTCCAGTGATTTAATTACTCTGTTTTTATATTCTAGCTTTAAAATCGTATCGTATTGTTTTAAACTAATTTCTGTCGGAAGACCATTTCTTCCGAATTTAACATCATTCTCAGCTATTGTTTTGATTAAACTGCCAGGTGTATAAGATTCCCTAAAAAAAAGGGGAATTTGGCTAAATTGAGAATCTATCACAGTCAGAGAATCTGACCTGAAAGTAAGAAACGGCTGAGCATTTAACCCGAAAATCCCGCCTTCAATAAGAGTAATTTCTATACTGTCCTGAGCGACAATAGCCACAAAATCCTTGCGGAAGCTGAATAATTGGTAGTTCACATCTACAGTTCCCTCAACAACTACTGGAAAAAATGTTTTTATTCCGGCATAAAAATCAGTTATTGTATTATGAGGTTTAGGGTTAAGCGAACACCCTGTAGCTAAAAACAAAGCAAACAACAGAGAAATTAATAAAATTCTAGAATTGAATTTCTTTATTAATGAAAACATAACCTTCATAATCTTTGAACTGGAAATTGATTTTAGCATTTTCAACATTCAAAAGTAAATAACTCGCTGTGTTGTTCCTGTCTATTACTCTTTTCAGGTGACCAGGATTAACAAGAATCGTGTTTTGATCCTTCATGAAATCAGGTTTGTGAGTGTGTCCATACAAAATTACCTGTTTTTTATTGCTGGAATATGAGCAGTCTTCCAGCCTGTGTACCAGTTTAAAATTAACATCCTCAATGTTGATCGATAATACTCGTTTATTTTCGTTCAGATAATTATCATGATAAACGCCAGGTACATGGTAAATTTCTTTATCGGCCAAATCTTCTTCAAAACACTGCAAATCTTCTCCCTCATCACCTAAATGAAAAAGATAATCTATAGCTTCCTCTCTTTTGAGAACTTGTGATAATAGCTTCATATTTTGATGTGTATCAGAGATTACTAATATTTTTGTCATATTATTTCTTTTTATGTATATCGAGCATAGTTAATTTATCTGTGTAAATCTTATAATTAATATCTTCCAAGTTTTTAAATTTATTAAGAATCTCACTAATCCTTTCAATTGATTCTTTAATTTTCTTAACTCTGTTTTGATTCTTCTCGTCTAAGGCATTTTTCATTGATTCACAAAGCATATCCAAATTACCCTGCAGAATCATCAAAGGCTGATTGATCTCATGATTGGCAGTTATAGCCATAGCCATAATGGAATTTTTCTTCTCAAGTTCAATAATCGCTTTCTGACTATTTTTGATCTGTTCATTCGATTTTTCTAACTCTGTATTTTTCTTCTGAATCTCCTGAAAAGTATTTATAAGAATTTCTTCTGTTTGTTTCCTGTCTGAAATATCTCTGAGAGTAGCCAGTAAGATTTCCCGATTCTCAAAGGTGATCTTTTTAATATAAACTTCCACATAAAATGAACTGAAATCGTTCCTTCTGATGGATTTGGTTTCAAAAAAAACATCTGTACTATCAAAAACAGAGGCCCAAAGATCCAGAATATTGTTATTTTCGTAATCAAAAGCCAAAATGTCATTTTCGAAATTCAAATAAATCGCTTCTTCATATTCGATTCCATACATTTCCATCATTTTAATGTTCACATCAAAAATCGTGCCATCAATTTCCATCAGAATTATTGAATCATTGATAGAATTAATAATGGTGGAAAGATTGGCTTTGGTTTGATTGTGAAGGTTTTCCAACATCTTTTTTTGCGAAATATCTGTGATCAAACCGTAAATTTTATCTTTCTTGTCCTTGTTCTTAACAATTTTTACCTGTTCCGAAATCCATTTAATAGAATTATTTTCATCTAAAATTCTGTATTCATGATAGAATTCGGTTTCTTCTGACTTTAAAAATTTATTAAACAAATCCTTAGACTTTTTCAGATCTTCAACATGAACATTTTCATATCGTAGAGCCAAAGTCTCTGTTTTAGCACGTTTAGTCCTGGTAATCTTATACCAGTTATCTGAGTATGAGATTGACTTCTCATTCAAATTCCAGATCCACATTCCTTCTTTACTATGATTGAGAAGAAAAGTCTGGTAATTTATATTTCGAGTCTTGCCGGTTTGCTGGTATATCATTTTCTGCATTAAATTGAAATGATCTGCTAATAAACTTACAAAGGTTTTCATCTTATGTAAATACTTGGATATATTTTTGTCCTGAGAATTAATTGGAGCTAAAAACAAGAATCCAACCAGGTTTTGACCTAAGTAAACAGGTTTTTCGATTAAAAGATTTTGATTCAGGTCACATTTAAAACAGAAATCATTCTTTTTACTGAGATTTTTCGGCAAAGATATAATCAGTTCCGAACTAAATTCTTCCGAGTAATCTTCTAAATCTAATTTATGCTTTACCGGATATATTACTCTTTTGAAATCATTCGCCAGTAATAATGTCATGTTTTCCAGCTTAAAACTGTCGAAAAGGGTTTTTAAAAACTTCTGAGTAAAAAAATCCGGGAAGGTTCTTTTATTCATTATAATCTTGGAAGATGGTGGACTTGAATAATTCTACAGTTGCTTTTTGGTATGTTTCTCCCGGCCATAATGGTCTTTCCAGTTTTTCCATAACCTTGATATACCCTTTTGTTGTTTTGGATTCTATTTCTATCTGGGTTAATCTGCTCGTAATTACTTCACCCTTACTGGTATATACCTTGATCATTATATTCTGTTTTCCTGATTTATATGACTGATTCTCTATAGTAAAAGTTACGTCCACACTAACCTTAGTAATATTCTCAATCTGAACATCTTTAATAATGATATTCTTTTTTTCATATTTCGACCAACAGGCTCTTAAGGAAATTCCGAAAATAACCAGAACTAATATTGCTAATTTCACCCAGCCGGGGATTGATCTTTTCCGACGGAAATCAGGGATTTCTATGTTTGCCATTCTTACTCCTGCAAAAATTTTATTCTTTTTATACTTAATGAATTTAGAACCACAGAAACAGAACTAAAAGCCATCGCTCCTCCAGCAATTATTGGGTCCAAAGAACCACTTGCCGCAAAAGGAATGCATATGGCATTATAGATAAATGCCCAAAATAAATTCATTTTTATTTTGCTCATTGTAACATTAGATAATTTTATTACATTTACAATATCCGTCAAATCATTTTTTATCAAAACTATATTTGATGTTTCCATTGCAATATCTGTTGCTGCACCTACAGCAATACTTACATCGGCCGTAGCAAGTGCAGGAGCATCGTTGATCCCGTCTCCCACCATCATGACCAGTCCTTTCTTTTGCTTGATTTTTTCTATTTCTTTCGCCTTTTGATCAGGGAGAACTTCAGAAATAAAACTGGTAATACCTAACTCTTCTGCAATTCTTTTGGTTGAATTATGATTATCACCACTGATAATCTGGATTTCTATGCCTATTTTACGTAGTTTATCAACCAAGTGTACAGCAGAATCTCTGACTTTATCTGTGAATGATAATACACCTAAGAGCTTTTCCCTATCAGCGACATAAACCAAAGTATAACCCTGGTTTTCTAAAACAGTTAAATCTGTTTTATTCTGCAGATCAACTCCCTCTTCCAGGATAAATTTCTTTGTCCCGACAAAAAAGGTATTGGAATTCCAATCTATTTTCACACCCTTACCCGGTATGGAAATAAATTTATCCGGGTCTGGAATAAGATCAAAGATCTTTAATGCTTTGTGAAAGATCTCTACTCCTAATAAATGTTCAGATTTTTTTTCTGCTATCGCAGCAATCCGGAGTATTTCTTCAGTTTCCAAATTTGAAAAGGAGTTTATTACTTTTAATCCAGGCTTCCCTTGGGTTACTGTTCCTGTTTTATCAAATACAATTGTATGAACTTTACAAGCTTTCTCCAGAGTAAAGCCATCCTTAATCAGAATTCCTAAATCAGCTGCCTTGCCCATACTTACCATCAAAGCTGTCGGAGTTGCCAAACCCAGAGCACAGGGGCAGGAAATGACCAATACAGAGATGGCACTCAGTATGCCATGTACAAAATCTCCTTTGAAAACTACCCAACCGATAAATGTTAAAAAAGATATCAGCAAAATGCCAGGTACGAATATTCCTGTAATTTTATCTGCTAATCTCTGAATTTCGGTTTTAGAATTCATGGCATTTTTTACAGATTTAATGATATTAGCCAAAACAGTATCATTCCCGATACAGGTAACTTTCATTGTAATTGATCCATTTTTGTTTACTGTCGCCCCAATTACTTTATCACCGATCTCTTTAGCAACAGGAATACTTTCGCCTGTAATCATGCTTTCATCCACAAAAGTAGTACCTTCAATGATTAAGCCATCCAAGGGTATCTTTTCACCGGGTTTGATCAGTAAAATATCATCTACAACAATTCTCGATATGTGTATGTTAACTAGTTCTTCGTTCTTGATAATTGTGGCATATTGTGGCTGAAGCTTTACAATTCTTTTGAGAGATTCGGTAGTTTTACCTTTAGCAAATTCTTCCAGAAACTTTCCTAATAAAACCAGTGTAATAATTATCGCAGAAGTCTCAAAATAAAGGTGTGGCATGGGAGTTTCGATATGATCATTATAGATAATATTGTAAATACTCAAAACATATGCCGAACTTGTTCCTAAAACGATTAATACATCCATGTTCAGTATCTTTGAACGAAAACTCAACCAGGCACTTTTATAAAAATGCCATCCTATGTAAAACTGAATAATGGAAGCCAATCCTAACTGCAGATATACATTACCCAGAAAACTGATTTCCAGATCGATGAAAGAAAATATCATATTCAGCAATAACGGGAAACTTAGAATTGCTGAAATAATAAATTTTCGTTTTAATAATTTCAGGTAATAATTCGGTTTTTCCAGTTCCTCAGAAACATTTTCTTCCACATCATAACCTGTTTTTTTTATTTTAGCCACTATTTCAGCTATTGAAATTGTATTTGGATGATAATCCAGTTGAACTGTTGCTGTTCCATAATGTACTTCAACTTTGTTGATACCCGGCATTTGGGAAAGCACTTTCTGAATCCTGGTTGCACAGGCACTGCAATGCATGCCGATTATTTGTAAACTTGTTTTCATTTATTCGTCCTCAAATTATTCTTATACCTTTGGTCGAAAAAGCATTTGTACTTAAATCAGAAAAATCCTGATTCAGATATTTTTCAACAGCAGCCGCAGCTATCATTGCACCATTATCCATACAAAGTTTCAAAGGTGGGTAAAAAAGTTCCAATCCTTTTATCTTTTCCTCAAATAATTCCCTTAATCTTGAGTTTGCTGATACTCCGCCTGCTAAAACTATTTTCTTTATTCCCTCTGCTTTGGCATATTTTAAAGTCTTTGTTACTAATATTTCTATGATTGCTTCCTGGGCTGAAGCTGCAATGTCAGACAGATGTTCAGCAATAAATTCCCCAGTTTGATTCTTTACATAATTCATGATTGAGGTTTTAAGACCACTATAACTGAAATCATAACCTGGCTCACGTTCCAATCCTCTGGGAAAACTGACAAAATTTCTGTCCCCTTTTTTGGCAAGCCGGTCTATGACAGGGCCTCCCGGATAACCTAATTTCAGGATCTTAGCTACTTTATCGAAGGCTTCTCCTGATGCATCATCACGCGTCTTCCCCACAACTGTAAAGTCTTCCTGGGTCCGGAAGTTCACCAGTTCTGTATGCCCTCCTGAAATAACCAAGGCTAAATAGGGTGGTTTTAAATCTGGAAAAGCAATCTTGTTCGCATACAGATGTCCTATCATATGGTTTACACAAATCAGAGGCTTTTTTAAAGCAAAAGCCAGACTCTTAGCAAAGGACAAGCCGACTAACAGCGAGCCAATTAAGCCGGGATTCACAGATACAGCGATTGCAGCAATATCATCCCAAGCTAATTTACTTTCTTCTAAAGTTGCTTGCAGAATTGGCAAGATGTTCTTCAAATGAAGCCTGGAAGCTAATTCAGGCACGACTCCCCCAAATAATTCATGATCCGGTTGAGAAGATATAATATTAGATAAAACCTTGTAATCCGAATCAATGATTCCCATTGATGTGTCATCACATGACGTTTCGATTCCTAAAATATAAAATTTACTCATCTAAATAAACCTGTACTCTTTCTGGTGTATATTTTTTTACTTTTATCGTTACCGGCGTTGTAATGCTAACCTTTGCACTTGTAACTCTCTCTGCATTTCTTAAGTCGATTGTGGCTCTGATTCTCTTCATTTCAGCTGATGTTATTCTGCCCTTGAAAGTGAGAATCATAGAAATCCGGTTAGGCACTATTCTGTACTTTTTCGTACTCAGGACACTTACGGGAAAATCTTTGATCACTTGCTCATTAATAATCTGCTTGCTTTCATGCAGAGTTATTGTTTGAGGATATATTTGAAACAGATCTGATTCTTTTTCTAAAACAATTTTATTATTATCATTTAAATCTGATAACTCCAGTTTGGGTGAGTTTAAACTTATTAAAGTATCCAGTCCTTTGATTGGTCCGGTAATTTGAATTTTTTGGGGTGTGTAGTAAAAATTCTTCTCCGCATATTTCGCTGTAACACCCTCATTTGCATAATTCAATTTAACTCTGACAAATTTGTGTCCAACTCTGTCAACCTCCACACAAATAATTGAATCAATAATAACCTCATACTTGATTTTTAAGAGTTTAGAATTTGTAAAATTCCTGCTGTTAACTCTGAAATAATTGGAACCCTTCTTTACGTTTAGCCCATTAAGTTCATAAACAGGTTTATAGATTTTAGTTAGTAAAATGAAATAACCCTGTGCCTTGACATTTACAGTAATTTCCTTTAAATTCATTTTAGTGACAATCAAATCAGCAGGAATATTCTTTATTATTACAGGTAACTGCAATTGCACATGTTGATCGCGTAAGAGGATCATCTGTAGCCAAAATAAACAGGCAAACAACAAGGCAATAATTTTATAACTGAGTTTGCTCATTAATAGTCATCAGACAAACTGAGATAATAAGAAGGTTTACTACATTTATGGAGATTGGTGGTCCAGGCCAGATCAAATTTAAGGGTAAAGTATCCAAGATCAAATCTTGGACCTGTTCCGAATCCCATTTTGACATCCTGTAAAATCCCATCTTTCGAGCCTCTGAAATTATCATTTTTATCCCAAAGACAGCCCAGATCTACAAATGCAGATCCTCTGATTTGATAAAAAGCTAAAGGAAGAGGAAAGGCAAAACTGAGATTATCAACAAAAGGAAATCTTAGTTCTAAACTCGTTAACACTTTCTTCCGTCCTTCCACATCCTCATCATACCCTCTTACTCCGCTAAATCCTGTTAGTCCGAATTTTTCAGGTTTCTTACCATCGCTCAGACCCAAAATTAATCGTGAAGCCAAAGCATATCTCTTGTTGAAGAATAGATAACCTCTCAGGTCTGTGTAGGAACTGATAAAATCATCTGTCTTTGCTATTGATTTCTTGGCAGCGGTTATTCCTTTCCAGCCTGACATTGGCCCTGTATTTCCATATAAAGCATTATCATGTACCAAAGACAGCATAGGTGTATAAACAAAATCATCATGTGAATTTTCTTTTGTATCACCATAATCATCAATCCAACCTTCCAGGTTAGCATTAGTATAACTCCACTTGGAGCTGTATTTGTATAAATAATTCTCAAAATCTAACCGCCAAAATCTATTAAATGGATATCTTACCAATCCATATAAACCTGTTTCTGTTTCACTGTTTCTATAGTAGGCATTAGAAACAGGGTCTCCTAAAATTTCATAGAAAGTCTCATCATTCAAATTAAATACACCAACTCCAAAATCTGTACGTTGAGCTAAATACAGATAACTGACAGCAATATTGGAATTCTTCAATTTTCCGGTAATCCCGAGGTTAATCCCAATTCCATGATTTCCCATTAAATCACTTAACCCTAACTGTAATTGACCTATTGTACCATAAGTACTCGAATATGCCATTCCACCCCAGATCTGATCAACATAAAACTTCAATTTATAGGGCTCAATTTTGGGAGCAGTTACTACTTTATTGGGCTTTTCATCAATTGTTTTTTTGAGAGTATTCAACGAATCCAGATAAGTGAAATAATCTTTTTTAAACATCGATGGTTTTTCCAAGCCTGTCTTGTCATTATAACCAAACACGGCATAATCATCTATACGGAAAGATGTCGAAAAATCATCCGGAAATGGCACTTTGGTTATTCCACTGAAAGGAATAGTATCTAAATTCTGAATAGGATTTGTCTGTAAAAATATGTCGAACCCATTATCGAAAAATGTAGTATAAACCAAGTATTCATTGTTCTTACTTATTTCACCATCAATTAACCCGCAAAGTTCTTTGGAAAGTATTTTCCTGGTATTCTCCTTTAAATCAATGATTTCCAAATTGGGAAGTTTCTTACTCTCAGATATAAAAGTTATCTTGGTTCCATCTGAACTCCAGCCAGGCATGTAATTCTGAAAACTATCGGCAGTTACCTGATAATAATCTCTGGATTTTAGATCATAATAGAAGATATTTGAGGTTAAGGAACTAAAAACATGCTTTAATTCAGGGTTATTCTTCCTGGTTCGGTCAGAAGTAAAAAGAATTTTTGTATCATCTGGTGACCATTTTGGCTGAGAATCACTGTATCTGTCTTCCATAATTCTGGTAAAGGACTTATTCTCCAAATCCAAAATATACAAATCTGTTTTCATGTCCTTTTGTCCGGCCAGAACAATACTCTTATTATCATGTGAGACATCTATTTCATAAACTGCATCAAGATCACTACAAGGATAAGAAGATTCTATCTCGTCTTTATCGATATTATAAACATAGATTACATCATTGAATGAGGTTTTAGCCACAAAAGCAAACCTGTTATTATCATTAAACCAACTTAAATTACTTTTCATAAAATGGAACTCTTCAAAGGAACCTGTTTTCTCACCAGTTAATATTTTTCTGGGTTTGGTTATCCCGAAGGTAGATGTCAGCCAAATTGAAGTTGTAATTCCTTTATTGCTGAAGTACAGAATCTTTGATCCGTCAGGAGAAAATCTGGGAGAAGTGTTCAAATAAGAACCATCATCTTTATGTTTGGTTATTTGCTGAGAATTCTCAGAAGGAACCTGAAAGGCAGAAAATACAGGATAGTATTTCCTCTTAAGGTAATTCTTCCAATGTGATTCCAAGTCTTTAAATTTAATTCCAAATGTTTTATCTGTTGCTGATTCAAGATCAGGAGCAGATTGCAGAGCATAAAAATACTTTATTAAGGTCTCTCTGCCGTATTTTTCCTCGATATAGGTTAAAAAAGACTCGCCCATCCGATAAGCATAATAACCGCCCATATTGTCTATAGGATACAAATAATCATTCAACACCATATCTGTAATAAACAAATTATTATAATTGTCAGTACATCTGACTGCCATAAACTCGGGGAAACCTTCTGAAAACCAGAAAGGTAAACCAAAATTGCTGATGCTTAAGAGTCTGGATGTTTTATTAAAATAGTTTAAATCATTTATATAAGCGTGGGTTAACTCATGTACCAAAACTTCTTCAAATTTCTTATAACTCCCGTCAAATGGTACAACTACTCTGTTCTTCAGAGATTCTGTAAACCCACCTGTGCCTTCTGATAATAAGGGATAAATAATATTTGTGGTCTGAAAGGCCTGATGTGAATCATAAACAATGATCGGAATTCTTTCGTTTAGGATACTCTTAAGATCTGTCTTTAAATAATAGTAAGCTTCTTCGGCGATGAGCGTAATTATTTTACCAAACTCATCCTCACCTTTTTTAAAATATATGTCAAAATGCTTCGTTTGAATATGATACCAACTGATACTCTTACCTTGAATTTTGTTCTGACCATACTGCAAACCAACTAATGTATTTAACCACAAACTAATGATTATGAGAAATCCAATCTTTTTCATAAATTTTCCTTTTACTCATATCTTTTACAAACCAGAAGCTAGGAAAAGTTTTTTTAGCTCCGGGTAATACCATCCCTTTCAAACAATCAACATGTACGCAATATGTTCTCAAACCATATTGCCGGGACTGGTTAATTGAAATGATTTTAATTATCTGTTTTGAGTCAAGCAATTCCCTTATATTTTTAATATTAACTGAAATTCGGCAATTATCTTAGATTTGGTTTGGCATCTATTTGATCCATTTTACCGGATTTCACAGCATGAACACCAAGGAAGAACTGGGAAACGAAAGAGTTGAGAGTTGAGTGAGAGTTGCCCAGTGTATGACCGGAACAAAAAATAAATCCCAATTCCTGCATCACAATCCCATCTCCACTGACACCCGATACCTGACACCTGACTACTCTTTCCTTAATACTTGCCTGCGGGTTTAAACTTTTTCAATTATCCTAATTCTATAGTTTCATTGTTTTTAAAAACTTTAGAGGAGGATATTTTCAGAGGTTAACAAAATATTCTAGAATTTAACTTGACCTCTCAGGGAGATTTTGCTGAATGGTCCTATGTGCTGGAGTGGTGAAATTGGCAGACACGCTAGATTCAGGTTCTAGTGAGCGATAAGCTCATAGGGGTTCAAGTCCCCTCTTCAGCACCATTAAATAAAAGAACAAAAAAAATAAAAAATTCTGCAGGAAAAACTGATCTTGATTGTCTTATAAAAAAAAGAGTTGTTTTGGAGAGTGAATGCCATTAGCAGATTTAGATTCATTTGTACGCGAGAAAGCGGTAAAGATCTATAATTACTTACTTAAATTCACCAGACAAAAAGAAGATGCAGAGGACATTCTCCAGGAAGTTTTTATCAAATTCATGGATAAAAGGGATAATATCAATGAAGGTGCATATGAGAGCTATCTGTATCGTAGTGCTCATAACCAGGCAATCAATTATTTAAAGAAAAAAAAGACTGAAAAGAAATCGATCCAAAAACTTGAAATAGAAGAGAGTATAATGGACGAAGATCCTGAAGAAGCCGGGAATAGTTTAAGGCTCAAAAATGCTTTCAAGCAATTAAATCCTAAACATTTATTAGTTTTGGATCTACAATACTATCAAAAAAAATCTTACAAAGAAATAGCTGAAATCATGCAAACTACACCTTCAGCTATTGATTCCATGTTAGTACGGGCAAAAAGAGAATTAAGAAAAATTATTTTGCAGGAAAGCAGGAGTGACTCTGTCTTAAGTAATAGAAATATGAGAGGTGAAAATGAGTTGCAAGAAAATTAGCTTGAAATTAAATGCTTATCTGGACAAAGAGCTGGATCCGGTTAGTTTGTCTCAGGTAAGAGAACATTTAAAATCTTGCATAAATTGTCAGAATGAATTAAGAGAATTAATCACACTTAATCGAGTTTTGGGTAGTATTAAATCTGATATGCTTCCTGGCAATTTGGAAAGTATTCTGTCCACTCAGCACAAACAATCCACTTTTTCTATAATACCGCGGAAAAGAATTAGTTGGATATCTCTTGCTGCATCAATTGTTCTGAGTTTCTTCTTAGGAAGTTATTTAAGCAATACTGCTTTTTCCAACACAAAGCAGACGACAACACAAACCTATACTCAGGAATCACTATACTCATATTTAGACGGAGCAGAAAATGACTAACACGATGAAAACCCTGGTAATAGTTTCCCTTGTTTTTAACATCTCATTTATCAGTATTTTCTTCTATCACAGATTTATTGATCGGGAGCCCCTCTTCCCTCCTCCTCCAGGAGCTCCACATTTCAAAAAAGGTGAATTCACCGAACAACGAAAAACCATGAGAGAATGCAGACAAAAAGCTTATCCTGCACATAAAGCAGTCATGGAAGCTAAAAGAGATTTCTTTCAGGAATTGGCAAAACCTGTAATCAATGAAAGGGAAATTACGAGAAAGTTCCAGATTCTGGTTAGTAAAACAGAATTTTTGGAAAAAACAGTAGGTGACAATTTTATTCAAATGAGAAAAAAAATGACACCCGAACAAGCTCAGGAATTCTTCACGAGAATTGACGAGAGATTAGATGAAAGACATCAAAAAATAAAAAAGTTCAAGGAGAACCAAAAATGAAAAAAGTAATTTTACTCGTAAGCGTACTGGTTATATTAACCGGGTTATTAGTAGCACAGGCACCTATGCACGAAAAGAGAATGATGGGCAAACAAGATCAAATGATGAACAAACCAGGTGATGATATGGAAGCATGTTTTGATCAACTGAATTTGACAAAAGATCAGGAAATGAAAATGAAAGACATGAGAGCTGAAATGCAAAAATTCATGATCAAGACTGGTGCAGATATCAAGATCTTACGCATCGACATGCAGAAAGCTATTGTTAATGATGATTTTGACGGGGCGACTAAGTTAGCCAAACAGATCAATAGTAAGGAACTTGAGATTTCTTTAAACAGATTAGATCATCATAAAAAAGTATTAGCTATACTGACAGCAGATCAAAAAGCTAAAATGAAAGAATTCATGAATGACAGACCCGGCCACAAAATGGGTAAACATGGTAAAGGTATGGGTGCCGGTAAAGAAAATTGTGAAATGAAAGAAGGCTGTGGAATGGATAAAGGCTGCGAAGGGCAAGCTGGTTGCAAGTAACCTTAAAACAAATAATTACAATGAAAAGGCATCTGCGGATGCCTTTTTTTGTGGGCAGGAATCGGCTTTGCAAGAAAGTCTGACGAGTCCGACTTGTCTGACAGGCCGGACATTTCCGAGAAAAGAAAAAGGGTGCAATTTCTTGCACCCTTTTCTCAATTAACAATTCTTTATAGTTTTCGTCATATGATTAAAGATCTTCGAATGCCAGTCCCTATAATATGACATCTGAACCATATGCTGGTCGCTAGTTCTACTTAAGCATTATCATTTTCTTGGTCAGAACCTGATTATCTGCTGTAAGCTTGTAGAAATAGATTCCATTTCCAACCTTCTTACTATTGTTATCCAATCCATCCCAGGTTGCATTATGATTGCCCTGAGTAAGATTAGCTGAAACCAGTGTTTTAACTTTTTGCCCCAGAATATTGTAAATATCAATGGAAGCAAAACCGGCTTTAGCCAGTGAGAAACTGATAGTAGTGGAAGGGTTGAAAGGATTGGGGTAATTCTGATTTAGAATAGTAACTTTATTCGGGGTTGACGGATCAACAGAACCAACATAATCCCTGGGTTGTTTGGTTGTGAATTTGATAGCCAGTCCAGCTTGTAAAGGCTTTGCAGTTACCGGATAGATATTAGCATAAGTATAGCAGATACCATCATTTTGTGAAGGATTTTCAATACCGACAGTAGCAAAATTATTGTTTCCTGCGGCATTATCAATAGTATGATACTGATAAACAATATCGCCATTAGGGTTGTTGGTTGTTCCAGGAGTGAGAATGATCTGGAATTTTTCGACAGAAGTTAAATTACATGCATTCAAACAACCACTCCATTCCACGATAAATCTGTTGTTAGCCTGATCATAATAGTAACAGATCCGCATAGGCTGATACTGTGTAGTTTGAGGAATTGGCACACCCTTTAAATCATCCCAAAACGCTGATAATTGAGCATAAGGACCCAAAACGGCAGGAATATTCCAATTACGGAAATCCTGCATCCAGGTTGCACCAAAAGACATCCAGCCATTGGAACAAAGAGTTACTCTGTTATAATCCTGGCCATAATATTTGAAAGTAAATGGCAGGTTAACTATTCTGGATGAATCATCCGGCATACTTAAGACAGTACCGCTCAAGCCACCCTGCTGCAAGGGATCAATTTCTATCCATTGATAAGTAGGAGTAACCGGAGAGTAGGCAGTGTCAAAACTATCATAGGCAAAATATCCGAATTTGTCCGGACCGGTTGGTGATGTAACACTTGGTGTTCCAGCAGTAATTGTATTATATGTTTGGTAAGTTAAACCATTTTGAGCTGCAAAATGTAAATCAAACGGTATTTGCATGCCATCGTAACTATTTGCTAAGATCTGCAATTGGAAAGAACCTGTAGCTGTTTGACCCATAGGTACATTGCCAAAAGTAACTGTAGAACTGCCAGAAATACTTGCAGCATTGGTCAGACATTCAATATTAGCAGTAAGATTTGTAAGATCCATTTCTCCCAAGTTGGTTATAGAGACATTAACCGTCCCGGTAGTACCAATACCGATATTTGTCGGGCAAGTCGTTTCAGAAGTAATGACAACTCCTCCGACCGGAGTTTGGAATTTGGAAGCTGTGTTGGCCAAACCTGTAGAAGTTAAAGCCAGATTAAAATTAACCAGCTCATTGTTCAGAGCAGCTGACCCAACTTGAACTGTGAAGTCTCTGACCTGAGTTTGTCCTGCATTGATGGCACCATAGTTCTGATTATTCTGGGTTACTGTGACATGTTGTGAACCGGTGCTTAAAACAGCAGCTACATTTGTGGCATTAGTTGTAGAACAATTCTTTACAGTGATGGAAATTGTACTGGTTTGACCAGCTATTAAATAAGAATTCGAAATTGAATATTGGGAAATTGCTAAATTTGCACTTGTAGCTGAAACTGTTATGGTTTTTGTAAAAGGAATTCTGTTTTTACCTGTAATTGTAACTTTTACATCACCAGTTTGATCTACGTTGATAGGAACAAGAGCATAACCATTCAGAACTTTTTCAGTTGTATAGAGGACTTCGTCTCTGGTAACAGTAACAGTACCATAGTTCAAGCCAGGTGTATTAATTTCCAGATAATTCTGTGAACTGGAAATATTATCCGGTAAAGTACAAGTGATGGGAGCAGGAACTAAGTTCCACATAGTCAGGGATGGATCGCTAAGAATGTTGTATGTGTGGAAGTAAAAATCAATATCTCCACCCATAGCATTGTTCAAAGGAAAATTACGGTAAGCTTCCATCTTTCCACGTAGAACAGCACTGCCAAATATATTAATACCTTCATCAAAGATACCGGCAATGATTCCGGAAGATAAGGCATTGTTTAAATGAGTTTTTGTATGTAAATCAGATGGCCCGACAAAACCTACACAACCGTTTGGAGTTGTAGGAGAACCTTTTGACATCCATTTCTCGCCAAAACAGGGATCCACAGTTGTATGACCAAAATCACCGGTTTGACATACTATAGAAAAAACAATGGGCATCTTAGCACCATTATTAGTGAGATCCAAGTGATCAGAGTAAAAGGTGGGATAATGCCATCCGGTTGCGTTTCCCCATCCACGATAATTAATATACTCTACACCGGCATTTATTGAAGCTACGATTTGAGAAGTTCCCGGACTGGTCGGCGGATAAAATACTGTATCAACCTGGGTAAATCCTCTCATCACCATTTTATCTTTGACCCAACGTGACATTTCTACAGGAGTAAGTACATTGGCACCTGCTTCATCATAATTACCGGCAACAACTAAACCATGTTTTAACCAGGTATCATTTGATACACTCGGAGTTTTTTCATAGACGATTGTCTTATTAAGTATTGTTCTGAGTTCACTCTCAGAATCAATCGAAAAA
>CAYQPF010000007.1:0-75098 GCA_964419225.1 uncultured Candidatus Cloacimonadota bacterium
TCAAAAACCTTACCAGTGCAATGGATTATTATGCTTTTAATAAAACAGGAAACATGATAACTGGTTGTAAATTTTTAGATTGTATTTATGGAATTAATGTTCATGGGAATGGTTTCGTTTCTGAAATATCGCTTTGTGAATTTGTTAATGAAGCAAACACTGATTTTACTTCAATTGGATTAAACTGGAATACATCAGGAGGTTTAATCTGGAATTGTTCATTTACTATGGCAACTAACAGACAAATCGGATTAGTGGTTAATAATTCGTGTGCATTGGGTTCATCAAGAAATTCTTTAAAAATTGATGCATGTAATTTCACTGGTGGAAAAGGAATCATCTGTGTTGCTTCATCACCAAGAATTACTAATTGTGTTTTTAATTGCAATGTAGGTATTGTGTGTTCTCAAAAATCCTATATTGATTGTGCTGAAAAAGCTTTTAATATTTTTTCAAACAATTATAATAATGTGTCATTTGACAGATATTCGTCGGATGCTAGCTCCTTCAATTCATCCACGTATCTTATAAATGGTCACAACGATTTCTACAAACCATATACAGGCACATCAGATTTGTTCTTCATGGCTCCTTTCAGGGCTGATGCAAATGAGGTTTTAAATATTTCGGGGAATTACTGGGGCAATCCAAATCAACCAGTAATTAGTAGTTTTGGATGTACTATTCCAACAATCGTTAATGATGCAATTGATCCTGATCCAAACGTGGAAATTGTCGGGCCTATAAGAAATCGGTTCGAAATAGCTCTAAGCTTGGAAGCTGATTCTGTTTATTCTGAAGCTCTGAGTACTTACAAAAGCATATTGGAAGAAAAGAACCCCGGAGAAAAGTATTTCTGGTTTACCAGTATAGATAAGATTTATAATCTCAGTTTCCAGTCTGACTTCTCTATTGAAAATGCTTTATCTTACTTCAATGATGCAGTTCTGGCAATCCCTGATACGATGAATCTAATTGACCAACAATTGCTTAAAGACACTATTTTTGACTATATTATGAAATGTAATATTGTATTGCATGATTACCCAAGTGCTCTTGCAATAGCCTCAGGCAAATTGCAGAATGCTACTTCTCAGCAGGATTCCTTGCTGTATGTTCTCTGTGTGGAGACCATCTATCAATTAATGAATATTGAGGGAAGCAAGGCTGCAAGCGATACCTATACAGCGAAACTCAGACCTAAAGATACTTATGAATTCAGATCAAGATATCAGGATCATCTTCAACAATTGCTAAATAGTACTTTAGGGAATCTTCCAGGCGAGAATGATGCCTCTATACCTCCTAAAGTTGTATTGAATCAAAATTATCCTAATCCTTTCAATCCAACAACAACAATAGCCTTCTCAATACCTAAACATGGACAGGTGGAATTGAGTGTTTATAATATCAAAGGACAGAGAGTAAAAACTCTGCTCAGTGAGCCGATGTTGAAAGGTAAACATAGTATTGTCTGGGATGGAAAAAATTCTAACCGCAAACCTGTTTCTTCCGGAATATATTTCTATAAGATAAAAGCCGGAAATAAATCTATCGTAAAAAAAATGATTATGATGAAATAGTATCAATTGACTAGCGGGGCTTAGTTTTCTAAGCCCCTTACTTTTCAAATACTGATCTATTATGAGAACTTCGTTTCTTTAAATCAATACTGTTTTGACCATAAAAACACAACTTCGTATTATAAAAAATTGAGTACTAAAGTATTAGCGTGGTGAAATTAGTCAAAAATCAAAGAATTCATCCTTATCGTGGTTTTTGTCGGAAATGTTGGAGGTACCCCAGAAAGAGATGATACGACCATCCAGAATCAGTGCGAAAGGATTTCCAGAGAAGAACTTAGTGGAGAATTTCTCGGTGCAGGGAGACACAAAAACAGTCTTATTAAGAAGTTCTTTTGTGAGACAGGCCATTTTACCATTCCGGATTTTTTCCAATACTTGGTGATAATGCTGTTTTTTGCACTGGTAATGTCTGTCAGGTTGAAGAAAGTCGGGGAAAAAGTGGGACCTTGCATGTAAGGCCCAATCATAATCAAGTAAATCAAATAGATACTCATGCTCAGAATTAGGCAAATTTGTAATATAGGTATGGAGAAATTGGAACTGGCCCTGCAAGGAAAGCGGTTCTTTTATTTGCAGTAAATTAGCAGTCAAATCTGCCCAGAAATCATAGGGGGAAGCAGCTTCTTTGATAAGTTCAGAAAAGGTGTTCCGGAAATTAGTCTTATTATAAAAGCTATCTAAGGAATCTTCCAGAGCACTCAAAAAAGAAAGATCCTCAAAACTCATCCACTTTGTTTTCAGTACCTGATAAGGTGGAGTTGAGGCAAACTCGATCCCGAATTCTGTTCTCCGACGGTACATTTCGGTGCCTTGAAGTACTTTGAGGAACCCGAGTTGAAAATGTTTAGGTTCGAGGCTGACAATTTCATTAAAAGACTTACGGAAGCTGGGTAAGTCTTCGTACGGCAATCCGGCTATAGCATCGAGATGAAGATGAATATTGCCCAAGGCTTTCAGCTTAAGAATATTAGTTTTCGCTTTAGTAAAGTCGGCATTACGGTTAATCGCACAGAGTGTTTCCGGGTTTGTACTTTGGATACCTATTTCGAACTGAAATTTACCTAATGGGACTGTTTGCAAAATAGAGAAGTCTTCATCTGTGAGGAGCTCAGGAAAAATCTCAAAATGAAACATTGTTTCAGTATCTTGCAGCAGCAGGAATTCCCAAATGGGGCGATAGTGTTTGGGGTCGAGATTAAAAGTACGATCCACGAATTTGATAATGTTAGGATGCCAGTCAAGAAGTTGAGAGAGTTCGGTTTTAACTTTGGAGATTGCACGACTTTCGATGTTACCCGAGAAAGATGAGGACAAGCAATATGAGCATTTAAATGGGCAACCGCGAGAAGATTCATAATAGAGATATTTATGTTTTAAAGAAAGTGAATTTGTGTTTTCATAGGCAAAGAGAAGTTCATTTAAGGGGAAATTGGGGATTCTGATAATCTTATCCGGTAAAGAGAGATTGTTTTGAAAGAGAATTGAGACAGCTTTCTCTCCCCCACCGCATACTACATAATCCAGACAGTAATTTTGGACCCAATATTCAGGATTGTATGTTACTTCGGGACCACCTGCAATTAATATAATTTCAGGTAGTATCTTAGGAATTTCGAGGAGAAGTTGTTTAACCAGTTCCGCATTCCAGATATAAACAGAAAAGCAAATTATTTGAGGATGATACGCGTAGATTTGTTTAAGCATCTCCCAAATGTTTTCGTTAATTGTAAGTTCCAGAATTTCTGATTCATATTTATCAGTTGGAATATAATTCTTAATAGACAACAGAGCCAGATTAGAGTGAGTAAAGCGGGAGTTCAGGGCAAGGAGAAGAACTTTCAAAACTTTAGTGCTTTAATCTGCGGATAAACAATAGTTTTTGCTTTTTCCAGATCAGCCGGGAAATCTATTTCGATACAAGGCATTCCTTCGGTAGATACAGAGATTAAATCTGAATCATGGGTAAGCAAATTTACTGCATATTCGAAATAATTATTTTCCTGTTTTTGTGAAATACCGTACTCAATGTGTTTAAAGAAAGCCGGAAGGTCTTTTTGAGCAAATTTAGCGACACCGATAAACTCACCGGCACACAGGGCAGGATCGATCAGCTTACCAATTTCTACAATTTTATTGCCTTCGAGTCGAACTTTTACTTCTTCCTCACCACAGGATTTTTCTTCGACCAGGAGTTGTGAATATGGTGCAACATTAACGATCTTAGATAACATTTCAGGATGGAATAAAACATCTGCATTGAAATAGAGAAAAACATCGTCGAGAATATCTTTAGTAAGGTAAAGTGAGTAAAGGGTATTAGTCCGGTCATAGATCGGGTTTTCCACGATCGTAAAGTTTGCAGGTGGTAAAATTTCCTTAATATGTTGAACCATGACATCTTTCTGATAACCGAGGACAAAGACGAATTCTGTAACGCCATTTTCCAGACAAGCTTTGATCTGGTGGTGAATGAGGGAAGTCCCCCCCACTTCGATCATAGCTTTGTGGGTTGTTTTGGTAATTTCTTTTAAGCGGTTACCACTACCGGCTGCGAGGATTACTGCTTTGATCATCTGTATTCCAGCATTTCTTTGAGTTGACCCTGATTATTGGCATAATCAATAGCTTCTTTAGGATCAAGTAATCCATTTCTGGATAAGGTATAGAGATCCTGTTCGAGAGTTTGCATACCCATTTTTTTGCCTTGCAGAATTAAGGGATAAATTTCTTCAAAATTATTAGAAATAATTGCATTAGCTATTTGACTATTATTTATTAAAACCTCTTTGACCAGACTCAGGGCATTGCCCTTTGTGGGAATCAATTGTTGAGCAATTACAGTATTCAGGACAGATGACAAGTGTTTACGGAACTGTTCCTGACCACCGGAGGGCATCATAGTAGTGAGTTTATATAACACTTCAATCACTGATTTGCTTTTCATGGTAGCATAAACCATAGTACCGGCATCAACCAGACGGAAAATAGCTTCCATGATTTCGGGAGAAGAGATGTCTTCAATGACAACCAGGCTGGGATTATAGTCAGCACAATTATTCAGTCCATCAAGCAGATTTCCCAAGTCACTGGTAATTTCCTGATGTCGGATGACGCAGCCCTTGGTTTCATGGTAATATTCAATAGAATCTTCAAGAATATAGATTGAACCGGAGGCATGGGTGTTATTATAATCGATAAAAGCATCAATAAGACTGCTTTTACCAGATCCGTTGGGGCCACTAAAAATAACAAGGCCTTTATTTTCTCCTTTAAAACACAGATTACTCATGATCTGAGGAGCAAATTTTTGAGCTTCCAGATTAATAATACTACGACGGGTTGGTTTAAAGGCAACGACCAGTTCATTCATTTCAAAATAAGTTAAAACACGGTAGCGGTATAAAACGCTTTCCTGGCTAAAAGAGAAGTTGAATTTGAGTTTTTTACTGCTCATAAGAGTGTGAATTTCAGTAGATGATAGAATACTGAGGATCATGATATTAATTTCATCCTGATTGAAATTCTTATTTTCAATGATAGGCATAAACTTCGTTTTTACAGTACCCCATACTTTCCCTTTGGATCCCGGGCCACCAAATTCAATGTAATTAGCCTGAATTTTTTCCATTTGCAAGAGCAGATTTTCCAGTTTATTAAAAACATTTTCCTGTAATTCCGGATTAGCATTAAGTTTATCTTTTAGTCTGAGCAATTTATCTTTACTGGCAGTTTGGAATAGTTTTTTTCTTTCAACGAGTCCCATTTCCACAACTGAGAGGAATTCTTTCATGTTTACGGGCTTGGTCAGGAATCTGAAAGCACCATATTCAAGAGCCTGTCTGGTATATTGCATATGATCGAAACCGGTAACAATAATAATCACGGCATCAGGATCAATCATTTTCAGGACTTTCATGAACTCGACGCCGTTCATTTCCGGCATTTGAATATCAGTTATATAAAGGTCAAAAAGTTGATCTGAAGCCATTTTAAAAGCTTCTTGTCCATCCTCGGCTTCATGAATATCATAGTCCTGATCTTCCAAAAAGCTTCTATAAAGATCCCGAATATCTGGTTCATCATCAATAATAAGAATTTTTGGTTTCATAATAATCCTCTTAATCAGAAGTTGTCGAAAATATTACTTCGTCAATAGTGGTTAATCCACGTCTGACCAATTCCATACCTGAACCACGTAATGAGAGCATTCCGTTTCTTTCAGCAATCTCTCTGATTCTGGCTTCATTTATATCTTCTTTTGAATTCACAATTTCAGCACGGAGTTCTTTCGTAAAATAAAGAACTTCGTGGATACCCAAACGACCTTTATATCCTGAACCACGACAATTATCACATCCTGCCGCGTCACGTAGTTTTCCAGAATCAATTTCTTCCTGAGTTATACCTTGAGCCATAACATAGGCATGTTTTTCTGGCGCTAAAGGCACTTTACACTTAGGACATAGTCTGCGAACAAGACGTTGAGCAATAATAATATTAATGGCATAAGCGATAAGGAAAGTTTCAATCTCCATTTTAAAAAGACGTGATACAGCACTGGGTGCATCATTTGTATGGAGAGTCGAGAAGGTTAAGTGCCCGGTGTTAGCGAGTTTAATACCAATTTCAGCAGTTTGTTTATCACGCATCTCACCCACCATAACAATATCCGGGTCATGCCGTAGGATAGCTCTGATGGCACTGTTAAAGTCGCAGCGGGGACTGATTTTTATCTGGCGAGCACCTCTGATAATATATTCAACAGGATCTTCTACTGTTAGCACATTAACTTCCGGGGAAGTGACTGAATACAGTGCTGCCACCAAAGTAGTAGATTTACCTGATCCGGTGGGACCGGTAACAATGATCAAGCCCTGAGGTTTATTTATAGCTGCAACGAAATCTTTTCTAGCTTGTTCCAAAAATCCCAGATCTTCGATATTATCGATAACATTTCTATCGTCAAGGATACGAATAACAATACTTTCGTAATGTTTATCCTGAGTTTTGGCAACAATGGGCAGCAGGGAAACACGGAAACGGATCATATGTCCATCGACTTCTCTCTGGAGGAAACCGTCCTGAGGTTCATCAATTTTGAATCTGTCAATATTCGTGGATCTGTCTTTCACCACAGCAAACATTGCCTGAGGATTAACATTTTCTTTTCTTTTCCAGATTTGCAATTTACCATCTATACGATAAAGGATATCCACAGTAGTTGAATCAAAAGGCACATAATGAATATCACTGACTTTTGATTTAACTGCATCAACAAGAGAAGCTTCAAAAAGATAAACGAGAGCACCTTTATTGATTTCTTGTTCCAGAAGATCTTCTTCATTTTCCTTTTTCTTCTCAGTTACAGCATTAAGGTCGATATCAGCTTCAGTTTCAGCAAAGCTCTTGAGGAATTCGTTATCAGAGGTTTGCAGTTTCTGGATAATTTTATCAACCTGTTCAAAAGGACAATAAAAGATTTCGTAGCGATTGATCTTATTGTATTCTGCTATCTGCTTAGAGAGAGTATCGGTTGGAATAGAAGCAAGAATAACCAAAGAGTCGGTTCTTTTCTTTTGAATTTTATAAGGGATAATCCTTTTGGTCATAGCTTGAATTTTAACTTCTTTGGGAAGAAAATTCATCAGATTGGTAATTTCCTGCAGATCATTCTGAGATATTTCATCAGGATTAATGTTAGCTTTGGGTATAGCGTACAATTTGGCAACTTCTGTATAAAGTTTGTCACGATCGACATGAAAATCATCCATCAGGATGACATCCAAAGAACGACTGTCACCTTTTTCCAGTTTTCCCAAAGAGACTTCTAAAACCTGCTGACTGACAATGTTTTTTAGAACAAGCAGTTTACCTAATACTTGAGTTTCTTTAAGATCCATATTATTGGACTCCAGGTAGTTTTGGCTTCATAAATGCACTTTCAGAGGAAACAATAATCAAGAGAGTCATGACACCCATAATGACCAAAGCGGTCAATACATCGACAGTACTCAGGATTGATTTAAACTTGTATCCAGTTTCCTTCTCATAGTACATAGATATTTGTTGAGCTGCTTTTTTGATAGAACCTGTAGCAGCACCTGCATTTAATCGTGAAATAACGGTATCGGTAAAAACATCTGCTTCTTCCAAAGCTTCGATTAGACCAGCACCTTGTTTTAACATTCGGGGTATGGTTATTTCTTTGATTCTTTTTTCCATATGTTTGTTTCCACAAGCTTCAGCAGAAACCTGCAATACTTCAATGTTATTGCCGGAACCTGAATAAATGATAGAAAAAACACGGAAGAAAATCTCAATAGTCATTTTATGGATTAGAGACCCGATAAAGGGTAATTTCAAGATATATCTGTCTTTAAACAAGGAACCTTTTTCAGTTGTGAACCAATATCCAACAGCCGCAAAAGGAGACACAAAAATGATGAAAAGCATGATCCAATTGTCCTGCATGTAATTACTGAGCTTTAGCGTTGCAGCGGTCATAGGTGGTAAAGGAATACCATACTTGACAAACATTTCTGTAATACTGGGGAAGAGATCCATAATGTAATAAGCTACGCAAAGAGTAATGATCAACAAGGTCACACCTGGCATAACCAGAGCCTGTTTAAGGTTCTTCTTAAATTCAGCCTGGCGGTTCATATACTTTGCAGTACTGTCATAGATTTCGGCCATATTACCGGATTTGGAAGCTAACCCGAGCATATAAGCGGTAAATTTGCCAAATATGTCAGTGTATTTGTTAAAAACACTTTGACCATCCTGGCCTTGACGCAGGTCGCGGGAAATATTTTTTATAGTATTTCTAAGAGTTTTATTTTGGATATCAGAACTTAGAATTTTGAGAATTTCTTCATATTTCATATTCTCTTTAAGCATGTCTGAAGAAAGAGAGATGAACATCACAATATCGTCCAAAGGCGGTTTCATAATAATATTAAAGAGCATTGGTTCTATTTTGATGTTGGTGTAGCCTAAGCTCTGAAGTGCTTTTAACAATTCATCCTTGTTAAATGCTTCTTGCTCACCTTTTACTCTTTTTCCGAGACGATTAACTGCTCTGTAAATATATGTCTTTTTTTCTTCAATAAGACGTGTGGCAAAATTGTGTTGTTTGGAAATATCTGCAATTTCGGCTTTGGCTTTAGTTAAGGAATGGGTATAAATTGATCCTCTTACTACTGAATTTGTGTCCCGCTTGATGCCTGAATACCTAAATTCTTTAATCATAATTACCCCTAACCTCTAAATCCTACATTATTGCTTTCATATAAGAATCACGAAATTAACTTTTAAATTCAAAATAATAGAGCATTAAAAACTTCGCAATCTTAAACAACACTAACTTTGGCATTCATTTAGCTCTGTCTAATTAACAGAATTCATTCCTGCTTATTAACCTTTATAATTATTTATTCTTTCAAGTCAACAAAAAATATTTCTAAAGTGCTTGGAAAGCCTTTTTAACAGTAGGTCAGAGAGGAAAAGGATTCAGATTTCATGTTTAAAACATTATAATACAAGCAATTACAAATTATCAGCTCCAATTTCCTGCTTACAGACAAAAACTTTAGAAAAAAATGTCTTTTGGGAGTTAAAAAAATCATTTTAGAGTAATAGAAATCTTTTTGACCATATTTAAGGCTGTTGTGAGGGTTGTAGTATCAGGGGAAATTTTGCCACTCGAGCCTTCAGGACTACCATGTCCTACTAGTTTCAGTTCCGTATATCCAGGAGCAGCATTAGATTCAATTTTAGTCTGATAAATAAGGGAAGGCTGTCCGCTTGTACCGGAATAATTAGGACTGCCTTTTACAGCATTTTTAGGATAGAATTCATTATAATCCATAGACAGATTGAGTTCAACATTGAGAAAACATGTCTTATTCCCGGGTTCAAGATCTGAATCCAGTTTGAGACTCCCTTTAGGAGTGGCGGATGTTACCAAAAGAACATTTTCCGGAGCATTCATTTGTTGAAAGGACCACACAGGCAGAGCTTCAGATCTTCGGATTTTTTTCTGTTTGCTCGTCAGATATAGAGTTTTAATAAAGTTCCCATCAGTATCACTTAACCAGACAGCAATTTGCGGAGTAGTATTAAAGCCGATCAACGGCATAATTTTAAACCAGTGCGTCCAGGCATCACCCTTTTCAATGAATAACGTTATTTGTTTATGTCCTGCTTGAGTATTTATTGTTTGATTATCTACAGAATACAGTAAAATAACAGAACCAATGATAATGGATATTGATAATATCACACTAAAGTTTCTTTTCATTTTTTCTCCTTGTCACACAATTATTCGGGTTAAATTCTTAAAGTAAAATTTATATTGATCTCTGGCTTTAATGTGACTTTCTTTTTAGCCAGAGTCTTATTTTCCCATTCATAACTTCCGCCCAAGGGCTGGATAGCTCCAATTTCAAGCCACAACTTCTTAACTAATTCTTTTTCAAGTGCAATTTTCGCTTGTCCGGAAAATTCGGAGACTTTTTCATTTGCTTTTTGAATGTAATAACTTCCTGTTTTTAATTCCAATTTTGTGATGTATTGTAAAGTTTGTGAGGGAAGATAGCGGAATTCAACACTTAGCGGGAAAAAAACATCAACCAGATATTTATCTTTACCCCAGGTGTAACCCAGCAAGGGCAATATTGTGGTAGATTCTGCATCGGTGATAGTTAACAAGCCAGCTTTGTAAAAGGAGTTCTCATTTGGTTTGCAACCCAGGGTTGTTTACTGCATATATGAAGTTTCTTTTGAATTGTTAAAACGCAATTTATCTCCATTCCAACTGAATGCCTGATAATTGATAGTATAGAAATTGCCCAATAAATGGTGTACCCAGTAAGTATTGAACTTGGCAAATTTACAATTGAGGGTTGGGATTTTCCAATCTGGAACATCTAATTTTGCCTGTTTGTATGCTCCACCTAAAACCAGAAAATTTATTTCGTTATCCAGCAAGGGCATGCCCCAGCCTTCAAGATAAAGAGATGAAAGGTCTGCAAAATTGTTTTGATAATTAACGTTCAAAATCGTTGCTGTATGTTGATTGATAGTTTCCAAATGAATAACTGATTCCACTCCTAAAAGTGGTAATAGCCACAAAAGACACAAAAAACACAAAATATTGAAGCGAAGTATTGGCTTTGCAAGATTGGTTTTATTATAAAGAGTGCGATAATCAGGCATGAGACCTCCAGTTGGCTTCTATTTTTTCCACTTCCAATCTTCCCTTATCAGTGGTAAATGCTTTTAAGAAATTTGTGATCAGGAATTGGTTTGTATCATTATGAAGATCTCCAGGAGCATTTATATTTGCAAATAAAAGCCAGTATTCTGAGACAAACCAGATAGAATTGACAACCTGTTCCAAAACTTCATCTGAAGCAAAGTTAAAATATCCGATGGAAGCCATAGCTGAAAATGCTGCTTTGATTTGACTAATCCTACGTGTTTTGTTGACCAGATATCCTTCTCTAAGAGCTTGATTATTGACTAACAAATTATTGATATCAAGATAGAAAAAGCGGTATTCTTTTTGGAGTTTTTTTAGATAGAAATTTGATTTGGCAATATTGGCCATCATTTCTTCTGCAGGAATTTCATTATTCCAAAGTTCATCCATGACAGAATTCATTTTTAAGCAAATTTCATAGATGATCTCTTCTTTATTCTTGTAATGATAATATAAATTCCCCGGACTTATCCCACAGGATGAAGCAATATGATTGGTTGTCACATTCTCACACCCTTTTGCATTGAACAATTCCAAAGCGGTTTGGAGAATCTTCTCTTTAGTGCTCATAGCACCTCCTATTAGAGTATTAACTCTAAACAACAGGAAGGCATTTTCTGTCAAGAAGATTTTAGAGTTTTTGCTCTAACAGGGTAGTTAGAGGACTGTCCCATATGGCTTAAGTATTCCTTTAGATGGAATGAAGAGACGATTAATAGAACGCGGATTATCACAGAAAACGCGGATAGTCGCGGGTTTGTGCAAGTTTTTGTGCAGTAACAATAAGAAAGATAATTTTTCAACATTGACCTTAACAGACTAGCACAGACAAAGCAAGAGAGTTGCATAAGCTATATTGCAGAAATAACCAATTAGGGTAATCCTACTTCAGAAGGATCATCTTGCGGGTAAGGGTTTTATTTCCAGTTTGGAGTTTTGAGAAATAGATCCCGGAGGAGACGGACTTATTGTTGGCATCTTTGCCGTTCCAAACCACGGAATGATTTCCTTTTAATTTGTTTTCGTTGAGTAGAGTCGCTACCTTTTGTCCTTTGATATTGTAGATAGATAGTTCAACTTCGGAATCTTTGGGAAGATCGAAGGAGATAGTGGTTGAAGGATTGAAGGGGTTGGGATAGTTTTTGAGATTGAGAAAAGTTGGAGGAAACTGGTTTTGATCCTGGTTAGAGATGGCATCCCAGAAGAGTTCGGTTAACCCCCAACTTGCGATCCATTTATTATCTTGAGAATCAATAGATATACTTCCACAGCCATAATCAGATAAAATGGAATTAGAGGTATTGAAAGTCAACCAAGTCTCTCCATCAAACCTGGTAAGTCCAGAGTATGTTCCAATCCATATAACACCCTGTGAATCAATGGAAAGGCAATTTACATGACGTTCTGGCAACCCAGAATTCAAAACACTATATAAAGTAAAATTTTCATTTTCAAATCGAACGAGCCCCCATGAAGTACCTATCCACTTTACATCTTGAGAATCAACAGATATACAAGCCACTGAACCATGTACAGGGAGGGAATAATTTCTCCAAGTTTCACCATCAAACCGAAAAAGACCTTCATCATCAGTACCAATCCATTTAACATTTTGAGAATCAATGGTTATGCATCTAACAATATCTCCAGACCATGCAGCATAGGGACAATTATAAACTGACCAAGTTTCTCCATCAAACCGTACAATTGAGGTATCATAAAGAGTGCTTAGCCATACTTCTCCTTGAGAATCAACGGTAATACTTGTAATATAATTACTGGGTAAGCCGGAATTTGTAGTATTATAATATATCCAGGTTTCTCCATCAAATCTAAGCAATCCCGACGTCGTCCCAATCCACTTGACACCTTGAGAATCTATTGTAATACATGTCAGGGCGATACAAGGAAGTCCTGGAATAAAATCATTTAGATCATATACTGTCCAAGCTTCACCCTGAAATAGTGTAAGATAATCAATATCATTACCGATCCATTTATTATCTTGAGAATCTATGTATATGAATTTAATACTATTACTTGGTAATCCAGAATTAGAAGTATTGTACATTGTCCAAATGTTATCATCAAATTTAACAAGACGATCAACAGTACCAATCCATTTTGCACCTTGTGGATCTATGGTAATTGAATAAACATAATTACAAGGTAATCCAGAATTATCTGTTGTATAAGAAGTCCAAGTTTCACCATCATAACGAATAATCCCTGACCCTCCCGTTCCAAACCATTTAACATTTTGAGAATCAATTGATATATTGTTCAGAGGACCGAAAATTAATCCAGAATTTGTAGCATCAACAATCTCCCAATTTTCACCATCAAAACATAAAATACCATCACGTTCAGTACTAATCCATTTAACATTCTGGGAGTCTATTGCCACACAAGAAGCTGAAAAAAAAGATGCTCCATCATTGTAGGAATTATATACAGTGAAGTTTACTCCATCAAAGCGAATTAGTCCCTCAGCTGCAATCCATAAGATTCCCTGAGAATCAATTGAAATACTTGAAATCCAACCAAAACGATATCCTGAGCTAAAAGTGTCAAATACAGTCCAGTTTACACCATCAAAGCGAACAAGTCCATTATTAGTCCCGATCCATTTGACATCATTTGAATCTATCGTTATACAACCAACAAAACAACCAGAATACGGATCAGGTATTGTTATTTCATATATCGACCATGTGGTATTATCAAACCGTAAAAGGTTAAAATAACCTACAGTATCGTTTTGATCCTTTCTAAGTCCAATCCATTTTGCACCTTGAGAATCAATGGCAATACTGGTAACAGAACCAAGAGGTAACAATGAATTAGAATGGTCATAGAAGACTGTTTCCCCTGTCTGACGATTGATTTTAACTAATCCATTATACGTTCCCACCCACAGATAATCTCCTTCAATCACAGAACAATTTATCCAATCTCCATTGGTATAAATTATTCCCTGTTGATTTTGAGCAAAGATTGAGGTTAATAATATCCAGCCTACGAGTAATAAAAGCAATTTTTTCATGTTATCTCCTATTTTCTAATAGTATCATAAGACACTATTTATAGTACATTTCAAATGACTTGAGAATATGTTTAAGCTTAATCCCTCTAGCTATGATCCTAAAAATATGCTCCAGGCTAATGGTCACTATTTCAGCATGATCATCTTCTGCGTAATTATTTGGCTGGCAGTTTTGAGATTTGAGAAATAGATACCTGAGGAGACAGATTTATTTTTGGCATCTTTTCCGTTCCAAGTTACAGAGTGGGTTCCTTTCAATTTGTTTTCGTTAATCAGAGTTGCTACCTTTTGGCCTTTGATATTGTAGATAGAGAGTTCTACTCTGGAATCATTAGGAAGATCGAAAGAGATAGTAGTAGAAGGGTTGAAGGGATTGGGGTAATTAGGATATAATTGTAACACAGATTTTATAGTGAAATTATCATGGCTAGAAACGAAAAGATCTGTATCAATGTACTGGTAATGAAAAGCATAATGGCCATTTACCTCATTAGTCCAAGACAAATAGGCTTTGGTATCTGAACTTGGATATAATTTGACATCCAAAGGAATATAAGTAGATGAATTAACTAGACATGAATCTGAAAGAGAACCATAAACAGAAAGTTCTTTTAGATAAATATCGTTATTATTATTATAAGAAATCAAAAAGCGATCATTCATCTGGCAAATTGCCAGAGGATTATTACAAACTAAAACGCCTTCGGAATTCCACTCTTGGATTAAAGTATTATTCTCGATAGAAAAGCAGTGAGCTATAAGATTATTATTTTGGGTAGAAGTAAATATATATAATTTCTCATTCCATTTGTAAAGACCTCTCAAGGAATTATTGCCGGATGGTATTATCAAAACTCCAGAAGGATCCCAGAGGCATTGCCCGGTAGCAGAATTAAAAATCTGTCCATATACAAACCCGCCCCCGTTTTGGGAATCTGCGTTCCAGATAGTTAAACATAGATTATCAATTGAAATAGCTTTTATCCGGTCAAAAACTTCATTATAGTTATCTTGCCCAACACTTATACCTGTTGCAGGGATATAATTAGGAAGAGTAAAATTTTCATTAATGTAATAATACCAATACGTACTATTGTGTCGTAAAATAAGATTATTGCCTGCATTAACAATATATTCGTTATCATATGAACTCAAAGTAATAGGAGTAACACTATTATCAATATCTAAAGTATTGTCATCTATCAGTTGTAATGAATGGCCAATCAAAGCTGCATATTTATTTGCCAAAGGAATCACTATTGAGTCACTTCCCATCCCCATGACCCCGTGAGAAGAGAGAGTATTGGGAGTATTTGGTGACCAAATACTAACATCATTGTGAATATCTGTTGCGTCAGTTTCATCAAGACTATAGAAAAACAGAGTACTATTCAGACCAAGCTGAATAGTAGAATGTTGAGGAACCGGAGAAACTCTCAAAACTAAATTTCTATTGGTGTTCAATGAGTAAATTGAATTATTAACACATATAACCAAAGAATCACCGATAATATTGTTGGTAGTAACGGCCAGATCATTGAATCCGTTGACAAGAACAGAAACATTTTGTTGGGGTGTTTGCTGAAGATTTCTGAGACTCAAATATTTTTGAGCAATATAAGTAAAAGTAAAGTCACTGCTATAATTAATTCTATAGAGAAAACAACTGCCATTCGAAAATTCACTACCTGGACTGCACAGACTTGAAATAATGAGATCTTGAGTAGAATGATCGGGATTAATGACATATAATTTCCATAGATCAACCGTAGGCATACCCATACATGATTCAAAATGATCATAAAACAGAAATAATTTACCTGAATAATAAATAGTATTAAGAATAGTATTAGTGGTCTCACCTTCACTTGAGTAAGAATTATTCCATAGATGAATTCCTAAACCAGTATAAAGATAGTTTCCATTTGTATCATATTTTCTTAAGAAAACTTGGGAATCCCTATATTGCATGTCAGGTTGTCCTCCACCGGTTGGGACTCCTCCTAACAAGTACAAATCTGAATTGGGAAGGATAGTAACAAAACTGCCACCAAGAGAATCAATATCCCAAAGATAATTCCCATTAGAATCATATTTGGTTATAACAGTCTGATTTCTGCAAACAAAGTCCAAATTTGGATACAAGGCAACTTCAGAACCTGCTTTAATAATCGGATTACCATTCAAAATACAGTTACTGTCTGTTTTAATAATTTTTACTTGCTGTGGGTTATTACAAACCATGTAGTATGTAATCCCTTGCAGGTTGTTTAAAGCCATTTTATAAGATAAAATTTCATGGGAAAATGTATTGATGGGAGTCGTAAGTTCGCCATTTGCGTTTAAGTGGCAATATTTCAGAGTATTTGGAGAAATTTCTGCCCAAGCTATAAAAATATCTCCATTAACTCCGGGAACTATATTAACCATAGTTTTAAAGCATGTTGAGCTGGAAACTGTTTTCCCTTGTGGACCCCAAAGTATTTGACCATTCTGATTCATTTTTTGTGCCTTTAGAGTATTATTGTTTTCCATCCAGTAGATCAAGATCTCTTCGTCAGTAATTCTTTTCAAATATACTCGTTGAATTGGCATAAGGCTTAATGCAACATGAACAGGAGGATTACCCCAAACCACACTTTGTGTTGAATCAGTACAAATAGCATTAACAAAATAGTGATCCAATTCTGAAGTTTTCCACGCATAGACATTCCGATTACTGTTGATAGAGGCTGATTGAAAAAAGGAATTAGAAGAAAAGCTAAGGTCCACAGGATTATTCCACACAACCTGTCCAAAAATTGTCAGGGAAAAGAAAGCTATCAAAATAGATACAATTGTTTTTTTCACAATAACCTCCATAAAGTCTCCATAGAATTTCAATTTCTTAATATATATTTTTTTATCTTTTGTCAAGACTGATTTGTTAGTATTTGTAAGATATTGATTATTTTATCAGTAAAACAGCTGATTTATTAACTTGGTTAATTTTTCAACTACTAGTACATATCCAATCATGCAAGAGGAATGATGCAGGAAAAGTTCGATAAAATTGTCTATTTCAGAAGGATCATCTTGCGGGTAAGGGTTTTATTTCCAGTTTGGAGTTTTGAGAAATAGATCCCGGAGGAGACGGACTTATTGTTGGCATCTTTGCCGTTCCAAACCACGGAATGATTTCCTTTTAATTTGTTTTCGTTGAGTAGAGTAGTTACCTTTTGTCCTTTGATATTGTAGATAGATAGTTCAACTTCGGAATCTTTCGGAAGATCGAAGGAGATAGTGGTTGAAGGATTGAAGGGATTGGGATAGTTTTTGAGATTGAGAGCAGTAGTTGGTTTTTGTACTTCATCCAGATTCGGAACAGCATCCCAAAATAATTCAGTAACACCCAGACTAGTTCCAAACCATTTGTTATCTTGAGAATCTATAGCAATAGAGTTTAAAGATTGTTCTGACAAAATTGAATATTGATTTGGAATTGTTTCCCATATTATACCATCAAAAGTAACGAATGAATAAAGCTGTATAATCCATTTTTTGTCTTGAGAATCTATGGAGAAATGACCTACCCCTTGAGTGACACCGGCATTTGAATGTGTATAGTTAGTCCAGGTTTCCCCATCAATAACTACAAAACCATTACCCGTACCAATCCATTTAGATCCTTGGGAATCTTTACAGATTTTACCAATATAATTATCTAATAAACAGGAATTAGTAGTCTTGTAAACAGACCAAATTTGATTATCAATTTTAACTAATCCATAATCTGTTCCAATCCACTTTATATTTTGTGAATCAATAAAAATATCAGTTACAATATTAGATGGCATATTGGAGTTCTCGTGATTGTATATAGTCCAAGTTTCATTATCGAACCTAACCAAGCCACCTCCATTAGTACCAATCCACTTTACACCCTGAGAATCTATTGCAATGCATTTAATATTATATGCAGGTAACCCTGAATTTGTAAAATTATAAATTATCCAGCTAGTTCCATCAAAGCGAAAAACATTGTTATAATCTCCAGCTGTACCAATCCATATCACTCCCTGGGAATCGCTTGTAATAGCATAAATAGACTCTAAAGGGAATCCTAAAACAGATGGATTATATTGTGTCCAGACTTGTCCATCAAATCGAACAAGACAGCCATGATCAGTGCCAAACCACTTAATATCCTGAGGATCTATATAAATAGACATAACCTTATTCCCCCATGGAATAGCAGAATTTGATGAATTATATACTCTCCAAGTATCACCATCAAATTTCGCAATACCATTAGGACAAGTACCAAGCCATTTGATTCCTTGAGAATCTATTGAAATGTTAGTTATTGCATTATTCGGTAACCCGGAATTAGTAGTATCGTAGAATATGAAGGACTCACCATCATAGCGTATTAGACCACTAGAGCTTGTTCCAATCCATTTAGCTCCTTGAGAGTCAATGGATAATTTTGTAATTAACCCATATGGGAAATCATAAACAGTCCAATTTGTTCCAGAAAGTTTTGCAAGAGAATAATCATAACTAAATCCTATCCATTTATCACCAAGAGAATCAATAGCAATACAACTGATATTTCCGGAATAGCTCACAGGTGTCCAAGTAGATCCGGAGAATTTGTAAAGCCCATATGAATAGGTACCAACCCATTTCACATCCTGGGAATCAATGGCTAAACATGTAATCAAACAATAGGGAAAATCTGAAGTAGAAGAATTATATATTGTCCATGTTTGATCATCAAATCTTACAAGTCCACCATATTGTGTTCCGATCCATTTAACACCTTGAGAATCTATGGATATGCTGGAAATTGAATAATTTGGCATTCCTGAATTTGAATGATTATACGCAGTCCATGTTTCTCCGTCAAATTTATATAAGCCATGATCTGATGTGCCGATCCACTTTGTACCTAGAGAATCTATAGCAATAGCTGAAACTGCACAAACAGGTAATCCTGAATTAGCACTATTATAATAATCGATTTCTTCCGTTAAACGATTAATCTTTACTAAACCACCATTTGTCCCAACCCAAACATACTCCCCTTCAAAAGCAGAGCAAAATACATAGTCCCCATTAGTATAAATAATACCCTGTTCATTTTGAGCAAAGATTAGGGATAAAAAAAAGCATCCGCAAATAACTAAAAGAAAATTTTTCATCGTATTCTCCTAATTGAGAACTTATTCCAGAACTGTACAGTAAAATCATTACAATTCAGGTTGCTTATTTGCCATTTACTTCTTAAACCAATTTACAGTCAAGGAAAAGTTACATTAGAAACCCAAAAAGGTTGATATAAGTTTAGCCGGCATTGCTGGGGGAAATAAATTTCAGACATACTTTGACAAAGAGGAGATAAGTCTGTGATGGATTGGTTATTTTTAAGCTTGTCTTATATGACCATGGTCTGAGAATTTCAGAACCAAATTTAAGACATCTGAATCAAAAGATAGACACTAGTGATGAGTCATACGTAAACCGTCTGAAGGAATAATGATCAACAAGGACACAACACACCTCCCCCGCTTCGCGTATACTCCTCTCAAGATATTGTGTCAAATACATAATATTAATTTCAAACAGTCTTTCAAGATGAGAATTGAGCAGCAGATCATTACACATTTATACTATGTTTTCCAACAGTCATTTCCAGCCTCACATGAAGCTGGTCCTTACTTCAGAAGGATCATTTTACGGGTGATGGTCTGGCTGGCAGTTTGGAGTTTGGAGAAATAGATACCTGAGGAGACGGATTTATTATGAGAATCTTTGCCGTTCCAGACCACGGTGTGAGTTCCTTTTAATTTATTCTCATTGATCAGAGTCGTTACTTTTTGGCCTTTGATATTGTAGATAGATAGTTCAACATTGGAGTCTTTAGGAAGATCGAAGGAGATGGTCGTAGAAGGATTAAAGGGATTGGGGTAGTTTTTGAGATTGAGAGAAATTGCCGGAGTTTGGATTGAGTCATGATTTTCTGTAGCATCATGAAATAGTTTCGTAATTCCATGATCTGTTCCAATCCATTTATTATCCTGAAAATCGATTGCAAGGCAATTGATATAATTATCGAGTAAAATGGAATTTGTTGTTTTAAAAGTAATCCAGTTTTCTCCATCAAACCTAGCCAATCCTCCTCCATATGTTCCAATCCATTTAATACCCTGAGAATCAATAGCAATACAAGTAATATTATTATTAGGCAAACCTGAATTTGTTGTATCATATATAGTCCAGGTTTCATTATCGAATTTTAAAATTCCTCCATTTTCTAAACCAATCCATTTAAAACCCTGAGTATCTATAGCAATGCATGTCATTGCGTTGTAAGGGATACCGGAATTATAGTTATTATAAATTGTCCAATTGATGCCTTCTAATTTGGCTAGACCACTATACATTCCTGTTCCGATCCATTTAGCTCCCTGAGAATCAATGGCAATACAATTTACACAATTGGTAGGTATGGGAGAATTGTATTGAAGATATGAGGCAACAAATGTTGAATCAAATTGCACCAGACCGTCATCATCAGTTCCAATCCATTTGACATCTTGAGAATCAATAGTAATGGAATTAATTTCCCTTTGGGACATATGTGTTATCCAAGAAGTGCCGTCAAATTTGGCAAAACCACCAAATTCAGTTCCAACCCATACATTATTTTGAGAATCGACAGCAATATCGTTAACTTTTTGACCTGGTATTTCAGAATTAGCATTTGTGTAACTTACCCATGTAGAGTCAACATATTTGACAAGTCCAAAGCGGTAATTATAATAAGGATGGTATGAACCAATCCACTTGACACCCTGATTGCCTATAGTAATACAGGATACACCATCATATGGCATTCCGGAATTAGATGTATTTACAACAGTCCAGGCAGATCCATTAAAGCGGATAAGTCCACCATCCGCAGTGCCGATCCATTTGACGTTTTGAGTGTCAATTGAAACAGATAAAACTTCACTAATAAAATAGAAAGGACAATTTTCAGAATCATAGACAGTCCAATTTTGTCCATCAAATTTACAAAGTCCCCCGCCATAAGTTCCTATCCATTTGCTACCCTGTACATCGCAAAAAATAGCTCTAATATCATCGGAAGACAAGTTAGAATTATAAATATTGATATTAGTCCATGATACACCATCAAATTGTGTTAAACCACCACCATCTGTTCCTATCCATTTTATACCTTGAGAATCAAAAGAAATGCAACTAATACTATTGGAAGGTAAATCGGAATTGTCAGTATCATACAGTGTCCAGCTATTACTATTTAAAAAAATTAGTCCCCCCCCATTAGTTCCTATCCATTTTCTATCCTGTGAATCTATTGAAATACAGCTAATGGCGTAATTTGGCAAGATAGAATTAGTGGTGTTGAAAACGTTCCAGGAAGAACCGCTAAACTTAACAAGATTTCCACCTGATGTACCCAGCCATTTTGCACCTTGAGAATCCACGGAAATACAATAAATAGTATTATTCGGTAATCCAGAATTTGCAGTATTGTAAACTGACCAGGAGGATCCATCAAATCGCACAAGACCACTACCATATGTTCCAATCCATTTTATGCCTAGTGCATCTATAGCTATGCAAGCAACATTTCCAAGTGGTAATCCGGAATTTACATGATCAAAGAATTTTGTTTCTTGAGTAAGGTTATTTATCCTAACTAATCCACTTTGTGTTCCAACCCAAAGGAAATTTCCTTCGACAACTGAGCAAATAATTAAATTACCATTAGTATAATTAAATCCCTGTTGGTTTTGAGAAAAAATCAATGATAAGTAAAAGCAACCAAACAGAAACAATAAAACTTTTTTCATGTTTCCTCCATAGAGAACAATCAAGACGTGAAATAGCAGATATAATATTTTCCGTCAAGGGAAAGTTCGCAGTGTGGAAAAGATATTCAACATGGACAACTTAGTTATTAAGCTAGTGTTATTGGAGGAATGGGGAAAAATAATGAAACCTGCAGGCAAATAGTAGGGAGAGGATAAGTAAGGATTGAGGATTAATAGTTGACAGTTTAGAGTTTTAGAGTTGAGAGTTGGGGAAACTCATTTTCTGAGAGATGGACAAAATGAACTTAAGGGACTAAATGGACAGTATAGACGAGAATAGGGAATTGAGAATTGAGAACAGATAACCCGCAGGCAAGTAGTAGGGGGCTAGTAAGGAGCTAGTAAGGAGCTAGAGGGAGTTGAGAGTTGACAGGAACCAGACCTGCCAGGAGGAGGAAAAATGTTCTAACTTGACATTTGTGCATAAGTAATATTTTTGAAAATATGGAAATTACTAAGAAGTCTTATGAGAATATTAATTTCTGCATGAAATGCGGAAATAAATTAGAGCTGTTCAATGACAGAGAAGGGAAACTGCGTCCTCATTGTAACAACTGCGGATGGATTTTTTATAAGAACCCGGTTCCGGCAGCAGCGATGGTGATCATGAATGAGAAGCAGGAAATAGTCATAATCAAGAGATTGTTTGAACCCAAAGCCAATGAATGGGCCTTACCGAGTGGATACATAGATATAAATCAGGATCCGGAAGAAGCCGCCTGTGCAGAAATGCATGAAGAAACAGGTTTGATCGGAGAAGTTAAGGAATTTTTAGGCTACTACAGTGACTATTCATCTGTGGTGGAAAAAGTAATCTCATTGGGATTTTTAATGAAAATCAAAGGAGGCAGGCTTCAGGCAGGTGACGATGCAACTGAAGCCAGATATGTCCGGGTGGAGGATATGCCCCCGATTGCTTTTGCCTCGCACAAACATTTTATTGAAAAGGTGACAGGTATCAGGTGTCAGGGGTCAGTGGAGAAATAGAGAACACTGACGAACACTGACTTACAGGGACTGACACGGACAGAGAAATAGAGAGTCGTGAGTTTTGTGAAGAGTAATGAGTGAAGAGTAAAGAGAAAAGAAAGGAAGGAAAAAATGGAAATCAATAAAATATATGAACCTCAGGAAATAGAGAAAAAATGGTATCAGTTCTGGACAGAGAAGAACTACTTTGCCCCGAAGAAAGATGAGACAAAGAAGCCTTATACAATAGTTATACCCCCGCCAAATGTAACAGGCATACTGCACATGGGGCATGTTTTAAACAATACTTTGCAGGATGTCATGATCAGATACAAAAGAATGACAGGTGTTCCGACATTATGGATACCAGGAGTTGATCATGCCGGTATTGCCACCCAAAACGTTGTTGAGAGAGAGCTTGCCAAAGAAGGCAAAACCCGACATGATTTAGGTCGTGAGGAACTGCTCAAGAGAATCTGGAAGTGGAAAGAAGAAAAAGGCGGGATCATTATCGATCAGTTGAAGCAATTAGGTGCCTCCTGTGACTGGTCACGCGAGAGATTCACGATGGATGAAGGGTTGTCTGTTGCGGTAAGGGAAGTATTTGTTCACTTATACAACAAAGGTCTTATCTACAAAGGGAAGTACATCATCAACTGGTGTCCGAGATGTGTAACAGCATTAGCTAATGATGAAGTTGAACATGAGGATGCACAGGGTCATTTATGGCACCTAAGATATCCTTTAAAAGACGGCTCTGGCTTTGTAACAGTTGCCACAACCAGACCGGAAACGATGCTGGGTGATGTTGCAGTTGCGGTTAATCCTGAGGATGAAAGATACAAACATTTGATTGGTAAGACAGCAGTTCTACCATTTATATACAGAGAATTACCGATCATTGCTGATGATTATGTTGACAAGGATTTCGGCAGCGGATTTGTTAAGATAACACCTGCTCATGATCCCAATGATTTTGAAGTAGGTTTAAGACATGATCTGCCTCAGATCATCGTTATGGATGAGCATGGAATAATGAATGAAAATGCCGGACCGATCTTTAAGGGAATGGATCGTTATGAATGCAGGAAGAAGTTAGTTGCTTTGATGCAGGAAAAGGGCTTACTGGATAAGATTGATGTACATACAAATGCTGTAGGGCATTGTTACAGATGTAATACGATCATAGAGCCATACTTATCGACCCAGTGGTTTGTAAAGATGAAACCATTAGCTGAGAGAGCGATCGAAGTTGTTGAAAACGGAGAGATCAAGCTTCAGCCTGAAAGATGGACAAAAGTATATATGCACTGGATGACAAATATCCGTGACTGGTGTATTTCCCGTCAGATTTGGTGGGGACACAGGATACCGGCGTATTATTGTCAGGATTGCGGGGAGATGATGGTTTTGACCGAAACTCCGACAAAGTGTACCAAGTGCGGAAGCACAAAACTGACACAGGATGAAGATGTTTTGGATACTTGGTTCTCTTCCTGGATCTGGCCTTTCTCGACGATGGGCTGGCCGGAAAAGACACCTGATCTGGACTATTATTTACCGACAGATTTGTTGATCACTGCACCCGAGATCATCTATTTATGGGTTGCCAGAATGATCATGTCAACTCTGGAATTCCAAAATAAGATACCCTTCCATACTGTATTATTGCACGGAACAGTAAGGGATCCTCAAGGACGCAAGCTGAGTAAATCTCTGGGCAATTCACCTGATCCGTTGGATATCATCAATACTGTTGGAGCTGATGCTTTGCGTTTCAGTATTATTTTCAACACTCCTAAAGGTGCGGACAGTGTGTATTCAGACGGAATCTTAGAATCAGGGCGTAATTTCGGTAATAAGATCTGGAATGCCTATAGATATATCATGATGAATGTTGAGAAGATCGAAGGTCTTCCAAAGAAAGAAGATTTGAGATTGGAACTGGCAGACAAATGGATCTACAGTCGTTTGCAGGAAGTTATTACAGAAGTAACAGCTTCATATGAGCATTTGAGATTCAATGATGCGGCTCAGGAATTGCAGGAATTCATTTGGAAGGAATTCTGCTCCTGGTATCTGGAATTGTCTAAAGACAGAATATATAATGAAGAAGATAAAGTTGGGCAATTGACTGCCAAATACATATTATTGGATGTATTGCAGACTGCGATGAGATTGCTGCATCCGATCATGCCTTTCATCACAGAAGAGATCTGGCAGAATGTAAAGAACTACTTCCCTATGGAGGAAGAAGCTTTGATCGTTGCAATGTATCCAACTGCAGACAGTTCTTTGATGAATAAAGAGATCAACTCTGAGATGCTTTTAATTCAGGAGGCAATCACAGCTATCCGGAATCTGAGAAAACAGATCAATGTTGCTCAGGGAATAGAAGTTTCGGTTTTTGCTTCAGTTGCAGAAATTGGACAGATCTCTTTACTGAAGGATTATCAGAGCTATTTTCTCAAGTTGGCTAAGGTAAAAGAGCTTACAGCAGAGGTAAATCTGCCGAGACCTAATTCCTCCATTGGAGCAGTAGTTCAGAATATGGAGATTTATCTGCCATTGGAAGGGCTGGTAGATGTCGAGCAGGAAAAGGCCAAACTACAAAAGCAGATGGACAAGTTGGAAAAAGAGTTTAGTATCATCGCTAATAAACTTGGTAATGAGAGCTTTGTTCAGAATGCCAAACCGGAAGTAGTAGAAAAAGAAAAAGAGAAATATGAAGAAGTAAGGGTAAAACTGGAAAAGACAAAAGAGCTTTTTGAGAGTTTTGGATAAAATAAACAACAACAATCAGGCGTATGAAAATACGCCTTCTTTTTTTGGAGGCAAGTATGACCGAAGAATTCGAGACAAAAGAAGTAAATGATCAGGAAAAAGAGAAGATCAAAGAAAAGATTATCTTTACGAATGATGACAAGAAGCTGAAGTTTTATGAAGATCTGCGTCGCAAGGTAAAATCATATTCAGACAAGAAAGTAGGCAAAAAAGGTGGAGAATTGGCTGAGTATTTGTTTGCTTTGCCGGATTTCTTTATCCTAGTTTGCAGACTTGCTGTTGATGACAGAGTGTCAATAAAACAAAAAGCTTTTGTAGGTGCAATAATTGCTTATTTGATCATGCCGATTGATATTATTCCGGATTTTATCCCTGTATTGGGTCAATTGGATGATCTGGTGGTTGTGGTTTTGGGACTCAACAAAATTCTGGGAGAAATTGATAAACAAATATTGTTGGATAACTGGAGTGGAGAAGCTAATGTACTTGAGCTTTTACAAAAGATAACAGTTCTTGCAGGCACATTTTTTAATAAGAATATCATGGGCAAGATCATGCAGTTCTTAGCCAGGAAAGCAAAATGAAAGTTTATATTTCTTTTGACTTCGAAGGCATGGGGGGAGTCGCTTTCTGGAAAGAGACTAACCACAATGCCAAGTATGAAGAATTGGTAACGAAACAAGTACTTGCATTTTGTAATGGGATAACCGAAAGAAATCCAGAATGTAAGATTGTTCTCGCTGATTCGCATAACTACGGAGACAACCTTTTGTGGGAATTACTTCCGGATAATGTAGAGTTGATCAAAGGGTATCCCCGTAAATTTTATATGATGGAAGGAATTGATAACACGTTTACGCATTTTGCACTGCTGGGTTATCATAGCAGAGTCGGCGGTGGCGGGATGATGGATCACACCTATTCCGGATCATCAATTTATGAGATCAAAATCAATGATACAATTGTTGACGAAGCATTAATTAATTCCTATCTGGCATCTGAACGTGGTGTAAAGTTGAATTTTGTTTTCGGTGATGATGTTACTTGTGCATATTTGAAAGAATATTGTCCGAACACAGCATATTTAGTATCCAAAGAAGCAATTTCAAGATTCAGTGGAAAAATGAAACCTTATCATCAATTACTTCAGGAGTTGAAAGAAGAAGGCCGGAAGCTGGTTGATAATGAAGGCAGTTTAATAAAACCCGAATTACCAATGAGAGCTGAGATCACTTTAATGGACAGTTCCAGAGCATACATATGCTCAGTTATACCAGGGGTAGAATTGAGCGAACCAAGGAAGATAACTTTTAGCTGTCAGAGTGCAGAAGAGTTTTACAGGTATTTGTGTACTGTAACCGGAATGTGTTATTCCGCAAAAGCAGTAGAATAATAGTTATTAGTTGTTAGTTGGGAGATGAATAATGAAGTTATTGATAGCTACCAGAAATAAAGATAAATTGAAAGAAATAAAAGATATTCTGCAGGATACGAATTATGAAATTATCTCTGCATTGGATTTTCCTGATTTGGCAGATGTGGTTGAAGACAGAGATACCATTGAAGGTAATGCCATAAAAAAAGCTGTGGAAACAGCAAAGCAGACAAATTGTTTGACGTTGTCTGATGACACAGGATTTTTTATTGAAGCTTTGAACGGAGAACCAGGTGTTTTGGCTGCCAGATTTGCCGGAGAAGGTTGTACATACCGGGATAACAGGATGAAAGCATTGCAAATGCTGGAAGGGCAAGTAAACAGAAAAGCATATTTTGCGACGGTGGTTGCTCTTGCTTCGCCGGGAAAACTGATTCATATTACCTGCGGGAAAGTATATGGAACAATCACGGAGACCGAGATCGGGGACAACGGCTTTGGTTATGATGCAATCTTCAGGGCAGATGAGACTGGCAAAACATTTGGGGAAATGCCAGATACGGAAAAGAATTTGATCAGTCACAGAAGCAGAGCACTAAAAGAGATGATTGACTTTTTGAAAAAATAGCTTATATTATCGAAATGATTAATATGTATGGATCAGAGTATGTATTTTTAACAACAGCCTTGCTTTGGGGCAGTTTGGCTGATGTAATACACCCATATCTACAGCAGGAGATCTTTAAAATTCATAATTCTGTGTGGTCTAATACTCTCCCCATTATTCTCAGAACTATTTATCCTTTTATAATGGGAATCATCATTAACAGACTATCTATCCCTTTGATGAAAATTCTGAATAAGGATGATGTTGATATATTTTCTGCGATTCTTTACGGACTGATAATTGCGGCATGTCTGATAAGTTCAGTGCTTGTTATTTACTCCACCTATCTGATATATAACAAGTGGATATCAGTATATATCAGTCTTCTTTTTCTGGCAGCACTTCTGGGTTGGATATTTGAACCGAATAAGGATTAATTCGGAATGTTTCTTGCATCAAGTGATAATAAATAAATCTAAATAGGAGATATGATGTTGAAAAATCTTCTTTTGCTAAGTCTGTTGGTGATTTCTCTGAGCATCAATGCAATGGGGTATCAATGGGAATACAATTTTGATAAACCTGTTATTTCAGATGGTAAAGTGTATATGAGTGGTTGTGATGCCAACTTAAAAGCAGGTGATCCAAGTGTGGCCATAAAGCAGGTCAGACTATTGCTTCCCTACAATCAAAAGGCTGTCAATATGGAAGTTACATACTCCCAACCCATAACTCTGGAAGGCACTTATTTAATAGATCCGGTAGCAGTTTCAGGCAGATTATCGGTTACACCTCCTGCGAATTTGAGCAGGTTTTCTGTAACTTATAACAGAGATGAATTTTATCCTGCAGCACCAAAAGGTCAGAAATTTGTTAACCAATACAAAAATGGGCATACTTTCCTGATAAGCATGGTTTATCCTATGCAATACAATCCTATAACCCAAAAAATACAATATTTTACTAAGATCAGTGTTAACATTACAACAGAATTCAGCACTAATGATAATTATCGTCAAGATACTTCAATTGCCCGAAGTATAAGAGCATTAGCCAACAATCCAGAGATGGTTGATACCTATCCGATGACAGAAAGAACTTTTGAAGATTATGATTATCTGATCATCACATCGCCGGAATTCGCAGACAACTTTACTGAGTTTGTTACTTTCAATTTAAACAGGTGTTTAAAAACCAAGATTGTTAGCCTTCCGGAAATCAATACTGTTTCAGGTTTTGATCAGCAGGACAAGATCAGAAACTATATCCGGGAGCAATATCAGCAATATGGTATCACCTATGTCCTCTTAGCAGGAGATGATGAAATTCTCCCACACAGAGGGTTCCGGTCAGAGATCAACGATTATGGTACAGATTATTACAACGAGACAGATATGCCGGCAGATATGTATTTTTCCTGTCTGGACGGCACTTGGAAAGTAGCAGGCAGCCAATATTTTGGAGAAACCGGATCAGAAGATTTGCTTTGGGAAGTTTATACAGCCAGATTTGCCGTAGATTCTGAGACAGAATTGAATAATTTGATTCACAAAACCATATTTTTCTCACAGAATCCGGTCATAGAAGAAGTAACCAACAATTTACTTGTAGGTGAGTTTTTATGGGGTCCTCCTCAGTTCGAGATTGAGACTTGGGGACAAATGTACATGGATGAGTTAATCGGATTTTGTGATGCCAATGGTTATACAAGCAATGGCTTTACGCCTGAATGGTCCAATACCACTCTGTATGATAATGATGCTTATTGGGATGGCAATACCTTGATCCAGACAGTCCGAGACAATAAAATAGTATGGATTGACCATCTGGGGCATTCCAATGTTACTTATAACATGCAGTTGTATTCGAATCAGGTAACTTCTACCAACTTCAACAATAATGGAGTTAATGCAAATTATTTTATGGTCTATTCTCAGGGTTGTTATTCCGGATCGTTTGACAACCGTGATTCCAATGGACAATATTTAGATACCGACTGTATCGGAGAGAAGTTTACCACAATTTCCAATGGAGCAGTGGCTTATGTTGGCAATTCCAGGTATGGCCTTGGTTCTCCTTACGATACCAATGGTGCCGGGCAGGTCTTTCACAGATATTTTCATGAGGCTTTGTTTAATCAAAACATCCATAGTGTCGAGATGATGAATGCTTATTCCAAGGAAGTCAGTGCAGCCTGGATACTTGAGCCAAACATTAATCTGGCACCATATTACGGTGAGTGCAAATGGATTGCCTATAATTTGAATGTTCTGGGTGACCCGGCATTATCTATTTGGTCCACAACACCACAGTATTTGAATCCTGTTGTTCCTGATTCAATGCTTTTGGGTGACTATTCAGAGATTGTATCTGTACCTTACACTAAATTAGCTTTTGTAGTAGGAGACAGTGTTTTTACAGATGTTATAGATTCAACAGGCATTTATTACATTGCTGGGAATTGGGATTTAATTAATCTCCTGGTAAATAATCCTAATCATTTTGTGGAAGTCAAGTTAAAGGCCGACAATTATCTTCCCTATGAGACAGTCATTACCTACACTTTAGGAAACAATGACGTAGTGAACAAGCCCTGCCTTGTTTCACTAAAGAATTATCCAAATCCTTTCAATCCGGAGACTACAATTAGTTTTGAGTTAAGGGAAAATGCTCAGGTGGAATTAACTGTGTTCAATATTAAGGGGCAGAAGGTTACAACTCTGGCCAAAGGGAATTATACCAAAGGAATAAATAAAGTGGTATGGAACGGCATGAATACTCAGAATAAGAGTGTATCCGGCGGTGTTTATTTTTATAAGTTGACAATAAATGATAAAGAAAGTCTTCTTAGAAAGACAATATTATTAAAGTAGGAGGGAACAATGAATCCTTTTTCAGCGAATGAAGTAGTAGAGATGGCAGTACAGATTGAAAAAAGCGGGTATGCTTATTATAATGAAGCATTGAACATGAAAGGACTGAGTGAAGATGGCAAAAAACTGTTAACCACACTCAGGGACGCTGAAAAGAAACATGAAATTTATTTTTCAGGCTTAAGGGACAGCGTGGATATGTCTGAGTTGGAAGAATCGCCTGAATGGGATGTAGTTGCGAGTTACTTGAATTCAATTATTGATTCCAGAATATTCAGTGACACAGAATCAGCGATAAAACTGGCAACCAGTTCAAAGACAGAAAAAGAAGTTTGTTATAATGCCATGAATTTTGAGAAAGATACCTTACTTTACTTTGTTACGATCAGAGATAATCTTAAGACCCAAAAGTCGAAGGAGTTAATACAGAAGATAGTTGCTGAGGAAATCACCCATATTATGTTTTTGGATGAATACAAGAAAACGAATCAGTTATAGGAATTGGGAATAATCGACGTCCCCGTCACTTGATTGCTTTTACCATAGGCTCAAATTAAAAATTTAAGCCTATGGTATTTTTGGCATAAAGTCAGTATTTACGCGAAAGATACTGCTGAAGATATTATCATAAACATCAATTTTGGGATGCTCGGAATTAATTTCTGACAGTAATTTCTTTATCCATTTTCTTTTTGAGCCGGTTTCCATTCGGCAGGGATTTTTGAATATAGGAAAACCTTTTTGACTTGCATACTTAATTATCAGTTCTTCTTCAACAAGATACAAAGGTCGGATTATATGAAAGATTCCCTTGAACAACGGTTGTTTGGGTAACATCGTTGAGATTTCCCTGCTGAAGAATTGGTTAAGGAGAAGGGTTTCCACAACATCGTTCTTATGATGAGCAAAAACAATTTTAGTAACACCTCTGTTCTGAGCAAATTCCAGGATCAACTTACGTCGTTTTCTACTACAGGAAAAGCAGGGATTTTTGATTTCTGCAATTTCTTTGAAGATTTCGGTTGAGATAACCTGACAATCATGCAAAGAGGGGTTATCCTTGATCCAGTCCAAATTTGTTGAGGAATCATTCTGAATGTGTACAGGAATAATTTTTATGGGAAACAGTTGAAGTAGTTCAAGCAAAGCCAAGCTATCTTTTCCTCCTGATACTCCCAGAACGACCTCTTCTCCATCCTGCCAAAACTCCCAACAGGCATTGGCTTCGGAAATTTTATTGTAGAGGAGAGTTTCCAGTCTGGTCATAAGGAAAATATGTGAGGATTAGTTTTGCTGCAGAAAGGAGATCATGAGCAATAAAGTCGGGTTGAATCTCCCATTTATGCCTTTTTTGTAAGTATTCTTCCTGACCGTCACCAGTTAAAACCAGGATAGTTTTTAGTCCAGCTCTATGTCCAAAAAGGATGTCGCCATACCTGTCTCCGATCATGAAAGATTTGGAAGTTAGGAATTTGAAGTCTGCCTGAGCTTGTTTAAACATACCAAGACCTGGTTTACGGTCTTCATGATTAATATTCCAAGGGGGAAGATGACCTTCAATATGGTAGGGTGAAAGGTAAATTTTATCGATATGAGCATTACTGAGAGCCAGTTCTGACTGCATTTTAGCATGGATAGCATTAATATCTTCAAAAGTATAATACCCGCGGGCGATACCAGATTGGTTAGTGACGATGATAACCAGATAGCCTGCTTCATTAAGTAAATTGATAGCTTTTCCGGAAAAGCTGTAGAGTTTAAAATGATCGGGGTGATTAATGTATCCCTGATCATCAGAGTTAATAGTTCCGTCTCTGTCTAAAAAGATTGCCCTTTTCAATTTTTCCTTCCAGAAGTCTGAATTTTAAGAGATTCAGGCAATTTAACATTCACCAGAACTATTCTGTAATCCCAGAAATCAACGGATTTTGTCCAGCGGAAATCCAGTCTCCAGCAGTGCAGATCTCTGGTAAGAGTAAGTCCCTGGGACATCATTTCTTTTGTTTTAAGATCATAGTAATTATTATATGTGATTGCCCAGCTCTGAGTAAGTTTAAAAGTAAGGTTTGTATGTAAATCAGTAGCTTTGAATTTTGTTTTAACATTTTTCGAGAAACTGTGATTAAGGGACAAATTCCAGCTTCCGGCTTTGGCAAGTTTCTCGACATCATCTATGGTCTCGGCATTGTTTACATCAGCGGTATCCTGATCGGTATAGAATTTACTGCTCACGAATCTGTTGGGGGCAACCGGGAAATAATCAGTATATTTAGCTTCACCGCTCAGAGTCATATTATTTGAGTAAGAGTAATTTTCCAGATCGAAATTATAAGGATTCTGACTAAGGCTGGTGGAGTTGTCATAGGATACACTGAAGAGAGGTGTTTTAACTGCACCGGGGCGAAGGCTGATACTGTGTCCGAGATTCCCGAATTTCTTTGTTTTAGCTTCCAGATTATAATAAATACTACTATTTGTAGATATCAGATCATTGATTTTTATCTCTTTATCATCTTTACCTTTAAGTTTGAATTGCCACTTATTCCCGAGGGAGAAATTCATTGTTCTGGCTTTTTTCCCGGAATTAAGACCAATTCCATTAAAGCTGTAGAAACGTTGATTTTTGCGGAAATCAGGAGTATAGTTGAAGCCGACATTGGGAGTAATTATATGCCTGATTGCAGTTAAGGGAATGTTTTGAAATCTGGCAGAGCCATAGATAGAGAAATTTGTGGAAGCATTGTAGGAGTAATCATTACCTCTGGTGATCATATTTTTCTTTTTATCACGATCGAACCAAACTTCATTTCCACCCAGACTTTGAGTGAGATTAAGCCATTGCCACATTTTGTAGTTGTATCTCAAACCCCAGCTATGTCTTATACCTGCGTTGTGCTGGTTAATATATGTTCCGGCGGAATCTGATTTATTTTTATAGAGTATATCCCAAATATCTGCATTCTTCTCGTTAATCGAACCATATTGGGTACCTAAGAAGGAGTAGGAGTATGAGAAATCCTTCCACCAGTATTCTTTACTCACAAGACTGTCGTTTTTGGCAATAAACAACTCATAAACCGGTTTGGAAGGTAAAGAGTATGAAAGGTAAGGTAAAGTAATTGTTCGGGTATTATCCTTCAGATTTTGAGAATAGTTAGCCGTAGCAGAAAGTGTACTGTTAAAGAGAGGTTTACGGAAATCGATAGCGGAGGAAATTGTTTCCATGAGTCTTTTATCGACATCAGTATCACCGGCAAAGATACTTTTACTACTGACAAAATTTAAATTTGCATTCAATTCGGTATGATTTCCAAATTGCTGAGAGTGACGTTCGTTGATATACCAATCGTATCTGAAGCTTTTAGCACTGTAAATACTTTTTCTGAAGGAGGCATCTAAATTTCCTGTGTAGCTGTATCTTTTGGCATAATTCCCCTGGAGCCCAGTCAGCCAGCCTGTTTTTTCCATATAGTCAAAATAAATAGTCGCATCTGCCATATCTAAATAATGATAGTAAAAAGCAATATTCTTGATATATTTACCATCAATCTTATTATAACCTGGTTCAGGGACGAGAATACCGGTATTTCTACCACGTTTTATAGAAAAAGTACCAAAGGGCAAGCCAAATACCGGAATATAATTAACATAAAAAACAACGGGTTTGGCGACAACTTTATCACCTTTGTACATTCTCATATACTTAGTTTTGATATAGAAATGCGGCTCTGCACCTTCGCAGGTTGTGAAAATCCCATGATCGACATCAAAAACATTAGCATCTACTTTTCTCAATTCCTGTCCGTAGTAATAGCCTTTTTCAAATTTACTGGCACCTTGAATAATATAACCTTTTTGGGAATTGATGTCGTAATGTACCTCATCACCAATGATCAACTGATCTCCATCTTCCATCCATACCTGACCGACAGAGGAAGTTTGATCTTTGGCAAAATCTATGTTGATACTGTCTGATTTAATTTTATTCGTTTTGTAATCAACATTGGCATTCCCTTTCAGGGCGATTTGTTCATCTTTAACAAAATAGTATATAGAGTCTGCTGAATAAAACAGACTGTCATCAGGCAAAGAATCTTTAACTGCAAGAGAGTCCATTCGAGTCAGAAGAGAATCATTAGCCAGTGAATCGACAACAGCTAAAAGTGTATCTTTTGCCAGAGAATCCGGCTTCAATTGGGTACTCTTCACCAAATTTATCTGGGAATGCAAGTAAACTACCAAGCCAAAAAGCCCGATCATTAATAGTATCATTACAATTTTTCTCATATTGGCAGTTTTTGAGAATATAATATATTGTCAAGAACTGGCGTAAATGTAAAATACTATTTGACTTTTATCCTCAGGTTTTGTCACCTTGCATTAGAAAAAAAGAATCTTAGGAGATGTTATGGCAGAGAAATTGAATTTAGCCAAGTCCGAAGCTATGTTTGAACAAGCAAAGACTTTAGTACCCGGCGGAGTGCTGGGTATCAGAAGACCTTACAACTTTGTTGTAGGCGAATACCCCATATTTTTTGACAGTGCCAAAGGTGGAAGAGTAACGGATGTTGATGGTAATGAATACATTGATTTCCTTTGTGCCTATGGTCCAATTATCATTGGTCACCGGGAAGAAGAAATAGATAATGCTGTGATCGAACAAATCAGAAACAAAGGCATATGTTTTTCTTTAACTCAACCGACCCATAACATATTGGCAGAAAAGTTAAAAGAACTCATTCCCTCCTGTGAAATGAGTGTATTTGTAAAAACCGGTTCAGATGCCACTACTGCTGCTCTAAGAGCTGCCAGAGCATATACCGGCAAAGAGACAATCTTAAGATGCGGATATCACGGCTGGCACGACTGGTGTGTGGAAGTTAAAGGCGGAGTTCCTTTAAAATCTTATGAAGATGTGCATGAATTCGAATATAATCATCTTGATCAGGTAGAAGATTTAATGAAAAAACATGGAGATAAAGTCGCAGCAATAATTATTACTCCGGTTGGACATGCATTAGGTCACGAAGTTGAAATGCCTAAGCCTGGTTTCCTGGAAGGAGTAAAGGAATTAGCACACAAGTATGGTGCTGTATTGATCTTTGATGAGATCAGAAGTGGTTTCAGAGTCCATATTGGTGGTGCTCAGGCGTTGTTTGGCGTCACTCCTGATGTATCTGTATTTGGCAAAGCCATGGCAAATGGTTACGCGATTGGTGCTGTAGTTGGCAAAAAAGAGATTATTGGCACATATGCAGATAAGGCTTTCTTAAGTTCAACTTTCTTCCCGAACAGTGATGCACAGATTGCAGCACTTAAGACTATAGAGATCATGCAGAGAGACAACATTCTCGATAAGTTGAAAGTCAAAGCACAGATTTTCTGTGATGATGTAAAAAAAGTAGTTGCAGAGAGTGGTGTTAGTGCTGTATTCAGTGGTGAGCCATGGATGCCGTTTGTGACTTTCCCTGCAGATGAAAAGAAGCTTTATAAATCTATCCGTACCGAGTTCTATACTCAGCTGATCCGCAGAAAGGTTTTCCTGCAGCCTTTCCATCATGGTTATGTAGCATATCGCCATACAGAGGAAGATTTGAAGTATGCAGCTGCTATGATCGGTGAAGCTTTAGCAGAAGCAAAAAAGAAATACATGTCTTAAGACTGATGTACAATTGATATACAATAGGGCAGGCCTGAAAACCTGCCCTTATTTTTTTACATTTCAAGCCTATTCCTTTATCAATTTCTGATTAACCTTCTTCAAACCATAATCAGTAATAACACCGATCAAGCCAATAACAATTATATAGATCAGCATTTTTTTATATTCCAACAGATAACGGAAATCCAGAATACGGAAACCAAGACCTGCAGAGACGCCAAGCATTTCAGCAGCGATGACAGTACTCCACCCCACACCCCAGAGGATTCTAAGGATATTTAACAGGCCTTCTGCTGCCAAAGGAAGCTTAATGTGACGTATCAAGTCCCAGCCATGTGCACCACTAACACGGGCTTCTTCGATGATTTCCCGAGGGAGCGAACGGAAGAGTTCCAGACACATAATTACTGCCGGAAAGAATAATGCTACAAACAGAATAGAGCCTACTGCCAATTCACTAAGACCAAATACAATAATGGCCAAAGGTAACCAGGCTAAGGGTGAAATCTGCCGGAAGAAATTCATCAACGGCAGGCTTACCCGATAGACTGTTGAATATTTTTGCAGCAGCAGACTGAGAACAATGGCAGTAATGAAGGAAATCAGGGTAGCCGAAACCACCCTGAAAAAGGTTAGCAAAATATCATGCAGAAGAGTAAAAAGCATTATTTCAAATCCAGATAGAAGTAAATCTCAGCTTCCATAGGTACCATTTTTATATAATCCATACTTAGAAATTCGTTCATAACGATCTTCTCAAACTTCTGGTCATCCTCACTCAATCCTAATTTGAATTTTGTATGTTCCAAAGCAGAGATTGCCTGCTCAGCTGTCAGATTATAGTTTTTCTGCACGGCAAACTGAGCTTCGAGAGGATTTTTTTCTAAGAAGGTCAGAGTTTTGTTTAAAGCACGATAAACTTCTTTGATTTGCTTTTCTTTGGTATTCAGAGCATTTCCTGTAACAACCAGGTCACAGCAGGCATGCTCCGGGAATTGGTTAGAGAACCAATGCAGGACTTTAAATTCCGGTTCCAACTTCTCAATCAATGGTACATAGCAAACAATCGCTTTCACTTCTTTTTGTTTGAGAGCCTGGATCATTTCCATAGGAGTTCTGAAATATACCGGATTATATGAGATTCCGTAAGACTGGGCGGTCATTCTCATAAAGACATCAACAGTAGAGGCTCTGAGAAGTCCGATGGGCTGATCATTAAGTTCCTGAATATTTTTAACTTCGGAGGAAGTGACAATTCCGTCTGTTTCTCTCTCGAAGCAGGAAAGGATTTTAACATCATAACCCTTACCTTTAGCGGTCCAGGCAAAGGTAAAAGGCATAATACAGAGATCAATTTTCTTAGCAATGAGAGCTTCCTGCACTTCCCAGCCTGAAGTAAACTTGATAACTTTGACTTTTGTGGAATCTAGAAAGTGATTTTCCAGGGCATATTGCAGAGGAAAATGATCGATCGAAGGTTTAATAATCCCGATGATCAAAGGTTGTTTTGTTTTTTGACAGGATACACAAAAGATGCTCAAAAGTAATAGTAAAACTGATAATAATCTAATTTTCATAATAAACTCCTTCCCGGGGTTGATCATAAAAAAATAGCCACCCCGAACATTTAGTCAGGGTGGCTTCAAAATTTGAATCCTATTTCTTAACTATTGGAGGGATAATTTACATTATTCCTCCATTTGTCAAATAATTACTTAAGCAACAGCATCTTATTTTTGCTGACATATTTGTCGGTATTACCATTCACTTTCAGGATATACATATAAATACCTGAAGCTGCGTCTTTTCCTGTTTCATCTTTACCATTCCATTTGATACCATGATATCCTGCTTTCTGATTTCCATTAACCAGATTCTTTACCTTTTGGCCTTTGATATTGTAAATCGTCAACTCCACTTTACTATCCTCTTTGATCCCATATTTAATAATAGTTGTTGGATTAAAAGGATTGGGATAGTTTTGATAAAGGACATTTATTTCAGGGATAACGTAAGCAAGTGTCACATCACGTTGCAGAACAAAATGGAAGGTTTTATTGGTGTTTGTAACCAGGATTGTAGTATCCAAAGTATTATAGCCGTCTTTCTCCAATAAAACATGATAATAGTCCATAAAGACATGGGTAAGATGGAAGATACCTGTATCATCAGAATTATTATCAAAGATCATATTATAGATGCCGTCATCACCCTGCATTTGCAGATGAACGGCATCAGGAGTAAGATTATCACTGAGAGTAACTGTTATATCCACAGGGACAAATCTGAACATTCTCAAAGTATCAGATAATACTTCGGGACTGAGACCTGCTGTATAGATAGCAATAACCTTGTATTTGTAAACACCGTCAGGTTCATTTTTAAGGGATTCGGAGAAATGTGTATTAGAACTGGTTCCGGCAAATACCCAAGCCTGATTATCAACTTGGCGGTAAATATTATAATTAATCAAACCTCTTTCATGTTCAATCACTCTGCGAGCTCTGTTTCCTTTGATAAGCCCCTGAGGGGTATAATGCTGCCAGGTCAGATGAGCATTATATACTGCATCAAAAGTAAAACTGAGATTAACCGGACCATTCAGAGTAAAGAGTGTGAAAGGAACGTTTTTCAGAAGGCCATTGCCAGCTTTATCTCCTGCTGTCAGGTTAACGTAATAAGTACCGTCATAGAAAGTTGCAGCCGGAATGGGAGCATCAAGAGTCCAGATTACATCAAAGTCGCTGGTATAAGACAACATACCCGGAATTACTTCATTGTATCTGTTCATCAAGGATACTTTAGTTATATTAGGAATATAATACAACCCTGCAGTTAAATCTGAATATCTTACTCTTACGCCGTAAATGTCTTCGGAGACTTCTGAACTGTCTGATATTGCGATCATTTTTTGATTGGCACCAATAACCCAGATCGAATCTGCTTTAGGTTTAACTGTATCATAGATCATTACCAGAGTTGTATCAAACTGTGCCTGGATAGTATTTGTAGCTCTGATTAATACTGAATAAATACCATCATCTTCGCCATTTGTAGAGAGATCTCCATCCAAAGTAAAGTTGATAACAGCATTATTATCACTGCCTGTGATAGTTTGATCACCACCGTAAGGATGGGAAGAAACATCACCATTAGGGTGAACAAGTCTGATATAAGACATAGAAGGATTATTAACTAGCCCAAAGTAATCTTTGAAGGTAGCACTGAATGCTGCCGGAGAAAGAGAATTAGTATAAGCTGGTAAATAAGCAGGAGTATAGGAAATGAGATCCGGAATAATATTTGAAATTAATTGGAACTCATATACCGCATTGAGAACATTACCTGCATAATCAATAGCTTTCATCTTAATTTTATACGTACCATCATTCTCTCCATCTGCCAGTACAGGATTAGTCAAAAGGCAGGCAACCCTGTTGCCATGAGTGGTTTTTGTACTGCTGAGAATATTATTTCTGGGATCAAGTAATTGAACCACTGTTTGTGAAGAAATAAAATTCACACCTGTTGTCAGATCGGCAAAGTCAACTGATACAGAATCTATTCTGCTGGTAAAGATTTCTCTGTTATTCTGAATCAGTTTTTTGTTGAATTTTCTGATCAATTCTGCCTGTTTTTTCATTAAAGCATTTCCCACAGTCGAAGCATTTATCATCAAATTGGAATAGGAAGGAATCAGTCTGTCATACTTGAAGTAACTTATCAGAGGAATTTGCTCATTTAAAGAAGTAAGCAGATTAACTGAAAGCATATATTCCCCGTCATCTGCACCTTCTGCATCAAGTGCCTGATTAAGTCTCAACTTGATCTGATATATAGAATCAGCAACTGTAATTTCCTGAACAGCTCCATAACCGTTACTGTTTGAATTGGGATCTCCGATAATCGAGCCATCCGGATGAATTAGCCTGATATAACTTTCATCCTGATTAATACTGGAGTTACCAAAGAGTCTGATCTTGAAATACAGTTCTGTGAAAGATATATTCATGGCTGCATTATTAGGAGGATAAATCGCCAGAACATTACCGTTGAAAGCATTCATTCTAAAATTCAGTTCATGTGAAACCACATTTCCTACAGGATCAGTGGCTTTCAAGGTTACAGTATAATATTGGCCAATAACATTCAGAGGAGTAGTCAACTGAATCTTCAGTTTCTGAGTGGTAGAGGAATATGTCATTGTCCCGGGTATTTCATTTCCGCCACTATCCATTAATCTAATGTAAGTACTATCTGCAGGGAATAACAAGCCGGAATTATCAGCAATATTGGCTTCAATATAAGTAACTGCATCATATATAATATCATTATCGTGGAGGATAGACGGATTATTATGGGCAAGTCCCAGGATCACATTGTTTACAACAGGTGCCTGATTATCAATCATGAACACTGCCTGAGAAGAATAGAAATAACCACTGGTATTTGCCACACGGTAATTGATTGCATATGCACCATTGGTAGTAAGATCCTGAAGAATTGTTAATTTCACTGTCCAATTGCCATTGCCGTTATTAACAATACTCATCACCCCGCTGGATCCATCTGTAATTACAGTATTTAAAGGTGTGATAACATTGATCCAGGTATTCAGTGCATTTGTATCCAGTTGATGTGAATCATGAATCTGCAATACAATTTCATTGGGTGTAAGGTTTTGCAGAGTGGTTCCTGTCTGAGGAGTCAAACTGACTAATTGTGGAGCATTACTGTTGATCAGATTGAAGTTTAGTTTCCGGCCCAGAGAATTTCCTGATCTGTCAGTTACTCTGTATTGAACATAATAAGCACCATCATCTGTACCATCATTATGGAGATATTGGGTTAAAACATATTTTAAGGTATCACCGACTACTGCCTGACTTCCATCTAATAATACACCCTGATAGTTATAAATTCCAATTACGTTTGTAGAACTGGTTAAATCAACTCCTGAAAGCAAGTCTGAGATCCTGACAGAAGTAAAATTCAAGGAATCATTGATAACTGAATTGTTAACTAAAGGCAGGGAATAAGAACCTGCAAAACCGACAAGCTGATTAGAACCAATAGGTCTTTGTGTATCATAAACAAAGCTGACAGTGTCCTGTGAGCTGATTCCAAGTCTGTCTGTAACAGTTGTAATGACCTGATATTTGTCATCATTCAAGCTGTCCGGACTCGAATTAGACAGTTTCCAATCCAATCTATAGAAATTAAGTCCTAAAGGTACTACATCCAATTGAGCGTTTTGATTGTTATAATAAGACAGACCGCCACCATTCAGCACGACACTTGTATTAGTCAAATCAAGTCCCAGAGCATTATTGTCTTGAACCGTTACACTAATCTTATCATCAGCTAACAGATTTAAGTATGCTCCTTCTGCAGGAATATGTGATACAATCTGAGGCTGTGATGTTTGAATTTTCATAAAGGGAATTTCATAGCTTAACCCATTCCCGGCATTATCAGCGGTCTGAAGCATGATTTTGTATGTAGCATTTGCAGTAAGAGTTTCATTCAGTACCCATTCCACAGTTTCTCCGTTCCAGTTTCTGACACCATTGATTATTTCACCACTTTCTGAAGTCAAATAGAGTCGTGAAATGTTGGGTGCAAAATCGATTCCTGAGACAATATCATTTGTATTTACATAACTATCTTTAAAAGTAACTTTTAGAGAACTAATATCATTATCGTAGAAATTACTAATTCTGTCCGTTACCCGAGTCTTATTCTTTGCTCTGTATCGATCTGAAATTGCCAGAAGAGAATCAGTTCCGTTAAAGAGGATATTAGTATAATACGGATGAGTTGTATCATAAACAAAATGGAAATTGTAAGGTATTACCAAACCAGTTGTAGTTCTGATCTGAGCATATACCTGATAATTACCATCATCTTCTCCATTTTGAGATAAAGGAATAATCAGATTTAATTTCAATTCATAGTTATTGATATTCTGAGTCAAGAACTGTGTCCCGCCATGTTCATGATAGATACTGTCCGTATCCGGATGAACCAGATAAATACGGGTAGTTAAAGGATCGATCGCATCAATACCATTATAACTGAAAGTAAGACTGACAGCTTCCACTGGAGTATTTATAAAAGAGGCATTTACAGGAGTCTGTGTAAGGAATTCTCCTGTAAAACTATTGGTGGAGAAATTGATAATTTCCTGCAGATTATTGCCAGCAAGATCTGTGGCATTAATCCGAACTGTGTAGTTCGCATAATTAGCTAAAGAATCATTCAACCCCCAGGTCATCAAGTCCTGATTAGGATAGGTTATCTGCTGCCCTGGGATTAATGTATTGTTCTCACCATATACGCCTACAGTAGCAGTATCCCAGTTTATGCTGGATGTAAGTTCATTAAGTTTTACTTTTACCAATGTCACCGGCTGATATAGAATTGCATTATTCTGGATATTTTGCAGGCTGTTAGGCAGACCTGCGAGACAATAAGCAACATTCGGACTCTGACTGTCATAATTGAAGTTCGAATCTGTCAAAAGGGAATATCCACTCGAATTTGAAATCTTAACCTGTACAAGATAATTTCCGTCTTCACTGCCGTCTGCAGGTAAAGGATGAGTAAGATGCAGTCTGATACGGTAAGTTTCATTACCCAAAGCAGTTATTGTCTGAGTGGCATTGTGACCCTGATAATATGATCCTGCTGTCGGACTGATCAGCTTCAAATAATTATTCTGATGATCATTGAGATTGATAGTCCCATTAGGGTTGGTAAAAAACAGATCAATATTATCATCTGTCAGGGAACTGAGTATAGAATTGTTGGCTGGAACAATACTCTGAACAACAGGTGAATTCTCATCGGTCAGGGTAAAATCCTTGATTGAATGCAGAATATTCCCGGCACTATCCACGATAGTATAATCGATGTAATATGCACCATAATTAGCAGGAGTATTCAGCAGAGCATTTGTTAATACCCATCTGATTTTATTGTTGGCTGGATCCAGTACTTTATTACCAGGAACAAGTGTTCCATTAGACTGATACAATTGAATTTTACTCAGAGGGGAAATCAAATCTACATGACTGAGGATATCATTGAAACTTCCTTCAACAGATTGTATTCCTGTGGTAAAGATACTGATAGTATCAATCACAGTTGTTTGATTATTTGTATCCTGAATGAAAAGATGAGCTATTACCGGTTCAATTGTGTCATAAGAGAAATAAGTCGTATCGGAAACCTGCATGCCAAGTCTGTCTATAACTCTGGTTACAACAGTATAAGGACTGTTATTTAGAGTTTGATTAAAATAAAGGCTGACACTATATTGATTAGTCCCGACAGATGTAATCTGCAGGTCGGCATTATTATAATTTGAATAGTTATTTCCCCCGCCGGTAACCAACATATCAGTATTCAACTGATCCAAACCAAGTCCATTGAAATCATTTACAATAACCGAAACTCTGTTCTGGAGCAGATTATTCACATATGAAGCATTGGCAGGAATATGGGAAACAATTTGAGGATACTGTGGATAGATTAACTGGAAGGTAATTGTCTTTTCCAGTAGATTTCCGGCATTATCTTTAGCCTGAACCTTGATTATATAAGATCCTGGCTGTGTGATCGGCTGATTAAGTACCCAGTCCACTTTGTCCGTACCATTCCAGACTCTGTAACCGTCAATCAGAGATCCGGCTGAGTTTTGAATGTAAAGTTTAGTAATATTGGGTGCAAAGTCAATCCCGGACACCACATCAGTTGTCGAGGTAAAACTGTCGCGGAAATTACAGCTGATTTTGGTGATTGGATCAGAGAAGTAATATTCATCCTCACGGGTTCTAGCTTTCATATTTTTAGTCTGCATCAATCTGCTGCCTACAACCAATAAGGAATCCAGATCATTAAACTTCAAATTGTCATAATAAGGTATTCTTGTATCATAAACAAAATGGAAGGTGTAAGGAATCACATTTCCGTTATCAGTAACTATGTTCAACTTAACGGTATAAAGTCCGTCATCATCTCCAAATGCCGATAATGCGGTATTCAACTGAAGGCCCATGTTATATTGATTGCCACTTGCTTCTATTCCGAAAATTGCTCCATGACCGCCATAAATGCTGTCTCCGTCCGGATGATACATTTTCATCCAGGAAAGTGTATTACTAATGCTGCCACTGCCTGTATAGGTAAAGGCAACTCCTACCTGACTGATCGCATCCTTTACAAATGCTCCATTTAAAGGCTGAGTTGTAACTATCGATCCATTGAAACTGGCAGTTGTAAAATTGTAATCTGTCGCTAATGAATCTCCGGCCATATCTTTGATCTTAACCGTCAATGTATAGGAGGAATTTATTATCAGAGAATTCTGTAAATTGAATGTTAACAATTGCTGACTTGGTGTTATAATCAATTCACCAGGGACAATCTGTTGGTTCATATCTCTCAGGATTATTTCCGACTGGTTCCATTGAATCCCGGATGTTTGATCAGATACCACGACTTTGATCTTGTTGATCGTATTATAAACCACATCATTATCCTGTAGTGAGATCATATTTGCTGTGGTTCCCACCTTAACAGTATTAATCAAGGGTAATTGAGTATCATAAACAAAGTCAGTGGTCGAAGATAAGGTATAGGCACCGGAGTTAACGGTATTAAGTAAAACTGTATATGTTCCATCCTGAGTTCCATCCTGAATTAAAGGATAACTCAAAGTTAGTTTGAAACTGTAATCATTATTCCCTAAATCTGTCAGTGTTAAGACAGCTCCCTGACCATTGGCATAAGTTACTCCCTGAGGTGAAATTAACTTCATCTGATTATCAAAAAGATTTGTGATATCTATTGTTCCACTTAAACTCTTGATCGTTGCAGTAACTTCAGCAGGATTAAGACTAGCAATAATTGCATGATTCACAGGTGCAATGGTGACAAGCTCTGGTGCATTGGCATTGGTAAAACTAAAATCTCTTCTGGAGATCAGTTCATTCCCCGCATTATCCATTGCCTGATAAGCTATATAATAATTTCCATAATTGACAGGGATGTTATCAAGTAAAGCAGTTAAATACCAGCGGATTCTGTTGCCAATAATAACCTTCGCTCCCGGTATCAAGGTTCCGTCCGCTTTGAAAAGATTAACCTTGCTCAAAGTTGAGGTGAGATTAAGTCCCGCTAACTGGTCATGGAAACTAACTTCCACATAACGGATATTACCCGTTACCTGATCTGATGCAAGGACTGTCGTTACAGTACCGTTATTAATAAATACGGTATCTGCTACCGGTGTGGTAGTATCATATATAAAACTGAAATTGTGTGCAGTTACCTGATCCAAATTGTCTGTAATAACTCCGTTTAAAGCATATGTTCCATCATCCGCCCCGTTATTGTCCAATTGAGTATTAAGGGTTAGCCCAACCTGATAGTAATTGGTCTGAGCCAGTCCCTGGATAGAAATAGCCGCATTCGCATTGTTACTGTATGTATTATTCGGACCTGTTAAAAGCAGGTTTGTCAAAGTAGAATTCAATCCCAGCCCGTTCACATCATTGACTGTCAAATAAACCTGATTGTTGCTCAGGCTGTTCAAATATGTCGAAGCTATTGGATAGGTGTTCACGATCTGAGGTGTGGACACAGTCACCTTCTCGAAAGTAAGATTTTCAGTATAAAGATTTCCTGCTTTGTCAGTTGCAGTGAAAACTATGTGATAGATTCCGTTAACGGTAATAGGTTGACTTAACGTCCAGGTTATTGTCTCGCCATTATCATAGGTTCTGTTACCCTGAACTATTTCATTATTAGCATTTGTGATATAAAGTTTAGTGGCTAAAGGTGAGAAATCCACACCTGAAACGACTGTTGAGGGAGTTCTATACAGTTCTTTATAAGCAGTTTTGATACTGTTGATTTGTGTACCGGTAAAATAGTAATTAACTCCGGCAGTTCTTTTCGCAGCTTTGCGGATTTTATTCATTATTGCATTACTGCGATCATTAATATAATCAAGCTGATCATTATTATTCATGCGTAAAGTAGCATAATAAGGCTTCTGTGTGTCATAAACAAATTGATAGTTCACAGGAATATTCAAACCGCTGTTACTCTTCAACAATGCTTTTACAGTATATTGACCATCATCATCTCCATTAGCCGAGAATGGTTGATTCAATTGCAGAGTCAAACTATATTGATTCCCTGTATTTGTGAGAGTTTGAATTGCCCCGTGATTATGATAAACACTGTCTCCGTCCGGATGATAGAGTTTTACATAGGAAAGAGAAGAATTTATTCCTTCGGTACCCGAGTAGTTTAAAACAAGATTAATACTTCCGACCGGAGTATTAACATTAGCATTACTTCCCGGTAATAAGGTTGAAAATTCCCCGCTGAAACTGTTGATATTGAAAGCAATATTCCTGTTCAGAGTATTTCCTGCTGTATCAACAGCGTTGATTGCCAGATAGTAAGTTCCTTCTGTATTCAAAGTATCATTAAGAGTATAGATCATTTTATTCTGATTGGCATATATTGTAGTGACACCGGGTAGTAAGTTACTATTATGATAAATTCCTACAGTTGTTGTCGCCCAGTTCAAATTGGAAGTAGCGTCCATGAATTTGACAGAAGCACCTGTTACACTGTTATAGAGAATATCACCATCATTAAATTCAAGTAAAAGGTCACCATAACTCAGATATTTTGCATCTATCTGAGGTGCTGTAGTGTCGAAAGAAAAACTATATTCATTATTAATAGAATATCCTGAAGAGTTTTCACTGCCAATCTGAAGAACATAGACACCATCCTCAGAACCATCAGCCGGGATGGCATAATCCAGTGTTAAGACAAAATCATAGATTCCGCTGCCTAAATCAGTAATGGTCTGCTGTGCTCCTTGTGTATGCTGATAAACTGTACCCAGAGGACTGGTAAGCTTCAGATAATTCTTCAGGAAATTACCAGGATTGATTGTCCCGCTTCCTGTAGGATTTTGTACCCGCACTCTGACCTCATTCCCAGTCAGTACTTTTATTGTTGTATTATTGCCAGGAACCATACTGACCACACTTGGTGCATACTGATTATTCAAAGTGAAATACTTTCTCCCATTAAAAATATTACCGGCACTGTCAGCCGCACTGATCGTAATATAGTAGGAACCATAATTCTCAGCTGTATTAGTTAATAAAGTATTCAAAGTCCAGCGAATGTTGCTGTTTACGATACTCTTCAAGCCTCCGATCAAAGTACCGTCCATCTTATACAGTGCAGCTTTGGTTTTAACCGAATTGAAATTAATATGGCTGAGGGTATCAGTCATGGCAACTTCCACAAAACTGATATCTGTAGTTAAAGTACTGTCTGCCAATATCGAAATCAACTGACTGCCATTATTGATCCAAACATTATTAACACTCGGTGCAATTGAATCATACTTGAAAGTGATCTGAGAATTAACCGCTTGGGCAAGCTTATCCCTAAGATTAACAGTAACTGTATAAATCCCGTCATCACTTCCATCAACTGCCAGAGGATATAATAAATTCAAGGTAATATTATACATCCCAGGTAAAGGGATTTCTGTAAATGTAAGATATGCATTCATCCCGTTCTGATATGTTGTTCCGGCACCCTGAAGTACTACAGAAGATAGTTCTTCATCGAAGCCCAGTCCGTTTCTGTCTAATACTACAAGACCAATCTGGTTATTGGTTAGAACATTTATCTGAGATTGGTTGACCGGATACTGAGAAATAATTTCCGGAACCTGTATAGTTATCAAGTTGAAAGTCTTTTCTATAGCCTTAATATTCCCGGCCTGATCCTCTATCCTCAAAAGCATTCTATACAATCCGGAATTTTGTGGATTAGCTGCCAGAGGTGTATTCAAATTAAACCTGAGTGTATTCCCGATAACCGCTCTCTGACCGGATATTATCTGATTAGAGGAATTATATAAGGTAAACGTAGTCACATTAGGAGCAAAATCAATGCCTGCTACAGGGTCAATTAAATCAAATTGCAAAGAATTTATTGTTTGGGAATAATAATACTGCTCGTTGATCAATTGCATTTGCTGTGTAGTATTTACTCTGAAATTGGCTGTATCAGGTGCCGTAGTATCATACTTAAACAAGACGGAATCCGTTATTGTTTCATAGTATGTGTTGGTCGCAGTATATTTCAGCCAATAACTCCCATCATCAGTTCCGTTAGTACTTAAAGGATTGTTAAGTGCCAGACCAATCTTATAAGTACTGTCCACCAAAGTGGTGTATTCCAAAGTTGCTCCTTGATTATGAGAAATTATCTCATTTCCCGGAGTTATTAATTGAATATTGGAGTGTACAGGATTGAAAAGTATCCCTTTCAAATCAAAGATTACAACATAAACTTTATCAGTGGTAATTGAGCTTATAGAAGAATTTGAATCCGGATAAGATGTTACAAATGTTGGCTTAGGTGTCTGACCCGGCTTAGCATAAATAAAATAAACCGAGGTTGAATCTATGCTAACATTCCCCATATAGTCTTCTGCAGTCAAAGTTAGCTTGAGATTCATAGAGGGAAGATTATTGGGTACAACCAAATCTGCCTGCCAAAAATTCTGTGCTGTGTTATAAGTCGCAGCAATTGGCGGAATCAATAACTTGGACCCGTTAAATATATTAAAGGACACATTCGCGACACCACTTCCATTAAAATCTGTGACTACAGCTTTTAGAGGAACATTAACAGTAGTGAATACCTCTCCACTTTGCGGTGAAACAATAGAAGCAACTTCCGGTGCCTGTGTGTCAACCATAATCTGTATTATATTTGAGGCTGTACCCAAATTACCGACATTATCTTTCAACTGAACATAGGTACTGTTTAGTCCGTCAAGTAAGGTTACAGGGAATTCAAAATACCCCGGATAAAGAGGTGTGTTTCCTGGTGCAAAAGTCGTAGTAACATTATTACATACCCTTTTCACGATTATATTACAATCTATTTCTGAAGTAATTCCTGAAATTGTAATATCTTTGACTCTTATCGAATCAGATACAACAGGATTCAGGGTCGGTGGTATTGGTACCTGATTATCCACCACCAAAGTTATATGTTTACTTACCATATCCTCCAGAATAAACCTGTCCTGTGCCGTTATCTCAACAAAATAATCTGCCTGAGAACTCGCTGAAACAAAATTACCCGCAGTATCCTTGCCATCCCAGATAACATAACCCCCGCCAGTTGTGTTGAGTTCGGCTGTCTGTAAAACTCTGACCACATTATTTAAGACATCTAATATTTTTATCGTGATGTAAGAAGGTTCAGTAACAGTATATTGAATGATTGCCACATCAAACTGCCCGTCCTGGTTGGCTGGTGATATCGTATTGATCTGTGATTGGCCGGTTATCTGGATTGGATTATTGTTAACCAGTAATTCACCTGATTCAACTGACTCATGACCAACTCCATCTGTGACAATGACTCTATAAATGTACCTTCCATCTTCCATACCGACTCCCGGAAGAGCCTCTTCATAATTGGGTGAGCCTATTTTTACCTGTGTACTGCCATTTCCAAAATACATCGGGTACAAACTGTTCAGATCAAAAGCAGTCCCATCATTATTGTACATATTGAAAGATGCATTCCCTTCCATGGCCCACAATTCTATATAATCATGCCCAGTAAAAAATTGGGGGTTTCCATCTTCATCAGGAGGAATAATTATTCCCACATACGGAGAAATACTATAGTATGGGGTCGGATAATCTCCTAGTTTATATAAACTCAAACCTCTGTTAACAGCAACTGTCGCTACTGATGTAAGATTACTGAGAGTGATACTATACTGAGTATTAGCACTGGCTGTTGAGCCAGAACGTTTTAAGAACAAATACGCTCCATCTGTAAAATGATTGAAAACACTCAGATCCGGCCCGCCATTCATAAAATCAGCATTCACACTGTCCAGCCAGACATCTATTGTACCAACCAATTCTGTATAGATCCCGTCAACATTGAAGTTTGTCCGATGAATATCATTATATCCATCTCCTTCAGGGGCATTTGGTGAGAACGGATTCGGATAACTCGATATTATGTTGATTTCTGGAGGTGTTGTGTCCCTCAGTAACCCCGATGCAAATTCATATATTATTCCGGTTCCATCAATATTCAAAACAACTTTATACTTGCCGTCTGTAGTTAAACCACTGCCGTCATATACATAATTGTTCCAGCCCGGATAACAATTATAAATCGTATGTGTAAAATAAGTGTTCATGCCATCATCGGACATCACAGTAAATACTATATTACATTGTTCACTTACATAAAAAGTAATGTTGGTTTCATCTTTCTGACCGTCTCCATCAGGGGAAAATGGATTCGGAGATATAGATGCATTTGTTATCGAGCCTATGACAATGATATAATTCCCCTCTGATATTTGTGAGGGATTTTGACCTGTAACATAAGCAACAGCTTTGATCGTCATGGATGCATCTACCATCAACGGTCCTGTGTAAAGATAGGAAGTCTGGTCAGGATCTGATCCATCTATAGTATAATATATATCAGCAGAAGGTGTAGTTGTGCTGAGTGTGACTTCCTGCGGTGAAGCATAAACACCTGGCAAAGGAGTAAATGACGGGGCATCAACCGTATTTGTGATGATATATGTCTGAGTAACGATCTGACTCGAAGTCCAACCAGTCTTAAAAGCCTTAGCATTTACAGTTGTTGTTAAATTGATCTCCAATGGAATCGTATATCTTGGAGAATTTACTGTAGGATTCGTTCCATCCAAGGTATATCTGATCGTTGCTCCAACGGTTGTTGTACTTATCTGCACTGTTGTCGGTACATTAAATGTTCCGCCGACCGGATTAAAAGTCGGATTAGCCACGGTATCCGCAAATAAAACAAACCAAATACTGCTCAATAAAATTAATAAAATAAACTTTTTCATTTCACACCCCTATTCTAACACAACATTACTGTTTAATAATTACTATTACAAGGTTTTTTGTCAAACAAATTGTCAGTAATCCAAAGAAAAAGTCTGATTTAGGAGTTTTTAGAAAAATTACTTGCTTTTTTTTGGACTATCCTCATTAATTGCATTATTGAAAATAATATCCAGGAGGAGAGAATGAACCAACAAATATTCAGACAATACGATATTCGAGGCATTGTTGACAAAGATCTTACAGACGAAACCGTTTACTTGTTAGGCAGAGGATATGGAACCTATCTGAAAGAAAGAAATTACTCAACAGTTGCTATCGGCGGAGATGCCAGATTAAGTACTCCCCGCTTCAAACAACAGTTTTCCCAAGGTCTCTTAGACTGTGGCTGTGATGTTACCGATACAGGTATCTTAGCAACCCCGTGCTTATACTTTGCTATACATGAATTAGGTACAGATGCAGGTGTAATGATCACCGGAAGCCACAATCCCCCGGAATACAACGGGTTCAAATTGAATCTCGGTCTTGCCAGCCTTTACGGTGATGAAATTCAAAAAGTATGGAAAATTATCGACAAAGGTGATTTTATTAACGGCAAAGGTAAATTGATCTCTGTTAATTACATCATCGACAGATATAAAGACTATTTAGTCGCTAACATTAAAATCGAAAGACCGGTTAAAGTAATTGTCGATGCAGGTAATGGTGCAGGTGGGCCTATTCTTCCCGATATTCTCAGAAGACTCGGTTGCGAAGTGGTCGAAATGTACTGTGAGATGGACGGTACTTTCCCCAATCATCATCCAGATCCCACAGTTATGGAATACATCCAGGATCTAATCCGTGAAGTAAAAAACACCGACGCTGAATTAGGTATTGGACTCGATGGTGATGCTGACAGAATAGGTGTTGTTGCTGAAAATGGTGTGCCCATTTATGGTGACCAGATTCTCAACATCTACGCCAGAGATTTCCTTATTGATAACCCGGGAGAAAAAGTAGTTGGTGATGTTAAATGCTCCAAAACTCTGTACGATGATATCGCCAAACACGGCGGAGTGCCTATCATGTATATGACAGGACACTCACTCATAAAAAAGAAAATGAAAGAAGATAACATCAAACTCGGTGGTGAAATGAGCGGTCACATCGTTTTTGCTGACAGATTTCTTGGCTTTGATGATGCAATCTATGCCTCCTGCAGATTCCTGGAAATCGTAGCTAAAAGCAAATTAAAAGTCAGTGAAATGCTGGCAGATGAGCCTGTCATGTTCAATACTCCCGAACTTCGCTTCGACTGTGAAGAGGAAACCAAATTCTCAATTGTCGAAAAAGTAAGAGATTCTTTCATCAAAGAAGGCTATGAAGTTAATGGCATCGATGGTATGAGAGTCACTTTCCCGGATGGATGGGGTCTTGTCAGAGCTTCCAATACTCAGCCTGTACTGGTCTCCAGATTTGAAGCTGAAACCGAAGAAAACCTCATTAAATACAGAAAACTTGTCGAAGACAGAATCGCTTCTTTTAAATAATTGATTCTCTCAACATAACAAAAACGGCTCGAAAGAGCCGTTTTTTTATTAATAATTTATAATTGATAATTATCTAAATGTCCTTCAACAGATTTCTCAATTTGAACAGTGCTGATGAATGCATCTGGGATACTCTTGATTCGGATACACCTAAAACCAGACCGATCTCCTTCAAATTTAAATCTTCATAATAATATAAAGATATCACCAATTTTTCTTTTTCAGGTAACTGACTGATAGACTCGATGATTTTCTTCTTGGTCCGAACCCTGATCTTCTTCTGCTCATAACTGAGTTCACCATCATCGCTAATGACATCCTTGATCTTCAACTGCGAACTATCATCCCCTACTACAACCTCTGACTCCAGAGAATGGAGGAATAAAGGTCCCAGATTATCTGTAAGATGATAATATTCTTCTACAGAAATCTCCAATTCATCTGCAATTTCCTGATCCGAAGGCATTCTGCCCAATTGATTAAATAATGAATGGATAGCAGAATCCAATCTCTTTGCCTTTTGCCTTACAGATCTTGGCACCCAGTCAATCCGTCTGATTTCATCGATAATGGATCCCCTGATCCGGATAGATGCAAAAGTATTAAACTCTGTGCCTTTCTCTAAATCAAATCTTTCGATCGCATCCAGCAAGCCCATCACTCCTGCACTATAAAGCTCGTCTTTATCAATGCCTTTGGAAGTAAAAATAAACAACTTGTTCGCTAAATAATGCACCAACGGCAGATATTTTTCCACAAGCTTTTCCAATATTTCCCTGCGGCCTGTCTTTTTTAACAGTTCCCAGAGCTTTCTTTCTTCAACTTCCATATTCTCTCCTTTAGAGCATGAAATAGACTAAGATTTTTAACCTGTAAATGTCAAGAATTTATTTAGCCTGCCACTGCAAAAACTATGTAGTAACATATTTTTTACAGTTTTCCGTTAAAAATGTTTGCCATTAAGACTATTTACAAACTACTGCTAAAGTATTACATGCCAGACATATAGTTTCCTCTCCCTGGTCAGGGAGAGGATTAAGATGAGGGTGGAAGCAGTACTTTTCCTGCTTCTTTCTCCTCTTTTTTATAGTTTAAACAACAGTCCGATAAAATTGCCTTATCTCTCAAATAAAGAGGCAATTCCCATTCCGCCACCAATGCAAAGTGCAGCTAAACCTTTCTTTTTGTCCTGCTTCACCATTTCATGCAAAAGAGTTACAATTATTCTTGTTCCGCTGGCACCGATTGGATGCCCAATGGAAATAGCTCCGCCATTTATATTAACAATATCTGGATTAAGCTTGCCAACTTCCTTTTCCAAACCTTTCATCACTGCTAAAGATTGGGCTGCAAAAGCTTCGTTCAATTCAGCAATCTCTACATCTTCAAGCTTCCACTCCGCTTTTATTAAAGCTTTCTTGATCGCCGGTACAGGCCCGTAACCCATGATCGCAGGATCAACACCTGCAGATGCATAAGCTTTAATATATGCCAAAGGTGTAAGATTCAATTCTTTTGCCTTATCTTCACTCATCAACATCACAAAAGCCGCACCGTCATTTATACCTGAAGCATTGGCAGCTGTAACTACCCCGTCATTCTTAAAGGCAGGTCTCAATTTCCCGAGACTCTCTGCTGTCACACCTTTTCTGGGAAATTCATCCTGACTGATTACAATAGGATCTCCCTTTCTTTGAGGAATAACTATCGGTACGATCTCATTCTCAAATTTTCCACTACCCATTGCTGCCTCAACTTTATTCTGACTATATGCCGAGAATTTGTCCAAATCTTCTCTGGTCAAAGCAAATTGCTCTGCTAAGTTCTCAGCCGTGATTCCCATGTGATAATTATTATATACATCCCACAATCCGTCTTTGATCATAGTATCAACCAGACTCTTATCCCCCATTCTGCAGCCCCATCTTGCCTCAGGTGCTATATAGGGAGAATTTGTCATACTCTCAATACCACCGGCAATAATTACATCAGCTTCACCGGAGGCAATCATGGACGCACCCAAAGTTATCGTTTTCATGCCTGACCCGCAAACCTTGTTCACTGTAAATGCAGGTACAAAATCAGGGATCCCGGCTCCTAAAACTACCTGACGTGCTACATTCTGACCCAATCCTGCACTTAGTACATTACCGACAATTACTTCATCAATCTTATCAGGTGAAACACCTGTCTCAGCTAAAATTGCCTTAACAACAGTTACTCCCAACTGAACTGCACTAAAATCTTTCAATACTCCCCCAAAACTTCCGATGGGAGTTCTCTTTGCAGATACTACTACGACTCTTTTCATAATCATCTCCTTTATTTTATTTATTTCTTTATTTTCCTTATTTGTTTCCCCCCTTCCCTTAATAAAAGGGAAGGGATGGGGATGGGTTGTCTCATCTCCCTTTGACCCCTGGCAACTGTTCTTTCCCGCCTGTGTTAGTCCTTGCAAGTCCGTATTCCCGACGTTCCTGGCTTGGATTGTCTCATTTCACTCCCCTCTCTTTGCAAGAGAGGGGGTCGGGGGTGAGTTATCTTCCCATCTGCCCACTGCCTATTGCACACTGCCCACTAATCCCCTTATTTCTTCCACACTGAATTCATAAGTTGAATTACAAAAATGGCAATAAGTCGGCACAGGCTTTCCCTCTGAGATCATGTCTTCCAATTCCGCTTTGCCCAATAACTTTAAGCCCGAGGAGAACCTTTCTTTGGAACAATCACAGGCATAATTTACAGGTGAAATACCTGCCACTTCTGATTGAATATCTTTCAAAAGAATATTCTGGACTATTTCTTCTATTGACTTTCCCATGTCCATGACATCAGATAAGTTGGGAAACCGGGCAATCCGCTTTTCCAATAAAGAGACAGTCTCTTCACTTGAATCAGGCAGCAACTGCAGTAATACTCCGCCGGCACTGCGGACACTGCCGTCAGGATTGATCAAAATGCCCAGATTAATTGCTGTCGGAATCTGCTCAGAATAAACATAATAATATGCCAGATCTTCTCCAATTTCACCTGAAACCAAATCTATCGTTCCGATATAGGGAGCTTTTAAATGGATGTCTTTAATAACTGTCAGTGTTCCGACTCCGATTCCCTGCTTTAAAGCGAATGTCTTTGTCTCCAGGTTTAAACCTGTTTCCACTTCCGGATGTTTAACATATCCTTTGACTTTTCCCGGTGAACGAACTGTTACCAATCCTCCTGCTAATGGCCCATTCCCTTCAATTTTCAAGGTAAGAGAATCATTTTTAGTCTTCAGATCATTGCTCATTAACAGTGCACCGGCAATCATTCTACCCAGCAACACAGCGTTTGTTATCGATAGATGATGCGTTTCTACAGCATAGCGTACAGTCTCTGTACAATCCACTGCAAAAAACCTGATCTTACTATCCAGTGCCATTCCTCTTATTAATCTGTCAGCCATTTTCCACCTGTCTTTTTTATCAGCAAAATGATATTATCCCTAAAAATGGCAAGTAAATTTTTCAGCTTGTAATTTGTTGACAGTCTCAATACCTTTTTTAAACTCGAAATAAATTGGATTAGATATTTTTAATGCAGGTATTTAAAAACATACACCAAGGAATTATATATACTGGTCCTCAAAAAAAAAGTCACAAACACTTGTGGAGGAGTTATGAAATTACTGTCTTTTCTCAGTTGTTTCTTCTGTGTTTTCCTGATTAACGCCTCTCTCCTACTTGCTCAGGACAGTTTGAATGTATCCTGCTTAAGCAGCTCTTTTTATACAATGAATAGTACATGGGATGTTGAAATTGCAGGAAATTATGCATTTGTTGGAGATTGGGATTTGTTTATTTTTGACATTAGTGATCCAACAAACCCGACAATAAAAAAAAGAATTGGTTTGAATGAAGGTGTAATAGCAATTTCTCTGAAAGACAATTATCTTTATGTTCTCGAGGAACATACTCTTTCGATTTATAATGTAACTACCCCGGATAACATGCAATTAGTTAGTTCTTGCATTATCACTGGTATAGGAAAAGGTTTAGATGTTCAAGCCAATTATGTTTACGTTGCTACTTATGTTCAAGGGTTAAGAATAATTGATGCTACAAATCCTGCTAATCTGATTGAACTAAGCTACTACCTTCCAGAAGGATATGGCTTCGATATAGCTGTTAGAGGAAACTATGCCTATTTTGCAGATGGAAATGAAGGTCTTAGAGTAATCAATATTTCAATCCCTACAGCACCCCAAGAAATTGCTCATTTGAACTATCAGCAAATTGGTAATGTTTCGGGTGTCAAGCTGGCCGGAAATTTTGCATACCTCTCGACAGGTTATTCAGGATTAAAAATTGTGAACATTTCTAACCCTCAAAATCCTACCTTGATCGGAATCTGGGAGACACAAAGTCAGGTTATGGATGTATTTATTGTCAACTCGTATGCATTTTTAGCAAACTATACAAGTTTAAGTATTTTAAACATTTCTAATCCCTCAAATCCTCAATTGATATCTAATACTGAAACGCCTTATAACGTAGTAAATGTATTTATTGCAGGCAATTATGCATATCTATCCTGTTATTTAGCAGGTTTTCATATCTTTAATATTTCTAACCCATTTGGTCCGTTTGAAATAAGCTCTTACAATAAACATCTTACGAATTTAATCTCTGCACAAAACGACTTTGTTTATCTATCCGATTCTGCAAACAACCTTAATATCATTGATGTCCAAAACCCCTGCATTCCTCAGGAGGTTGGTCTGTTCACTGCCTCCGGTGCTATTATGGGGATTGCTGTAGCAAATAACTATCTCTATATTGCTGACGAACTTGCGGGAATTCGGATCCTGGATATCAGCAATCCTTCCAATCCTCAGCAAACCGGAATCTTTCCTGATTGTTATCCCCAAACTCTTTGTCTTGCAGGAGATTATCTTTATTTCACTAGTTCTTATAACTTCTTTCAAGTAATCGACATTTCTGATCCTGCAAACCCTCAGTCAATCAGTAATTTCTATTTAACTGACAATGTTTATTACTACACAGTACAGGGAAATTATCTATACCTTTCCACTTTTGATTTGAGAATTTATGACATTTCTGATCCAGGAAACCCTCAGTTGATCAGTCAAATGGATTTTCCAGGCAATTTCATTGGAAAAATAATTGTAAGAAATTGTTTTGCTTATGTAGTTATCCCGCAAATTGGAATATCAATTGTCAATGTTTCAAACCCGGCAACTCCTCAAATCATTGGTTCATATTATTCTATGGATAATGCTAATGATCTTATATTGTTTGAGACTCATGCTTTTTGGCTTAATTTTGATACCGGTCTCCATGTTCTTGATGTTTCAAATCTAAATAATCCCAACGAAACAGGGTTCTATAACTCTCATGGTCAACCCTATAAGCTTGATATCTCTGACAATTTAGCCTTTGTGTCTGAAGGAAGAAGCTTCAACATCTATGATTGTTCTTCTGCTGTAAAAAAAGCTGATCAAACTTTTAGAGAACCTGGTAAAATATTGCTCGAACAAAACTTCCCCAATCCTTTCAATCCGAATACTTCAATATCATTTACTTTATACGAAGAGGCAAGCGTTCTCCTGAATATTTATAACTCTAAAGGTCAAAAAATAAAAACACTGATGAATGATTTAATGCAGTCCGGCCAACATCTTGTATTTTGGGATGGATTGAATGACTCTGGGGAAAAAGTATCTTCCGGATTGTACTTTTATAAAATCAGCTCTACCCAAAAAAGTATAACAAAAAAAATGATTCTTTTAAAATAGGACTAACATCCAGCATGTTTTCTTATGCCGGGGGAATAATACTACCGTGATTTTAGGATGTCATAGAGGATTAAACCCGGATTGTGTAGTAGAAGTTTGCAGCTGGGTCGGAGATTTTGAAGATTGAAGGCTCTCAATCTTTCTTTCTCTAATCTTTCCCACTGATGCCTGACGACTGACGCCAGGCGACTATACAGGATTCAGTCAGTTTATAAATATTCTCCTGTACAGTTCGGGTATTAGCTTTAGGGTTTCTCTTTGGTTACTTCATCTATTTAGAACTATTTTATAGCTTATATTTACCATAATACTCTCTAAATAATGTGAGTAGGTAATTTTATTAATAGTGTCTGTATCGTCTGAGTAATAAGAGTAATAATTAGAAAAAGAACTCCTATCATAAGCCACTTTCACAGAAAAGTGCTTAGTTGGATTTATCTCTGTTCCAAAAGTATATCCTTTTTGGTAGTTAGGTTTTAGTAATGGTCTTAAATAATAATTATCGGAATAATAGTATTGTTGAATATCAGAAGAAAATAACGGGATAGCTGTCCAATAGTATCCAACCCGGATTGGCAGTATAAATTTATATTCCAAACCAACTCTAAAATCATTACCATTTTTCGCCTTGTCATCTCCATAATGATACAGTGGAAAATCATTATCGGAGTCCTTCCAAGATAATGTAATCTCTTTAAGATTTTTGATTCGATATTCAATAGCAATCAAGGTGTTTTTTTCGGGTTTTAGATTTAAACCAATGGAATAGGTCAGAGGATAATCAATGGCAAATTCATAACTCCAATGTCCTGGAAAGCCTGTATAGGAATCAAAATATAGAGTTGATTCATAATTTATTGAATGTGCAGGAGTAAGTGTTCCTCCAATACAGATAAAATCATTTTCTACTTTAAATCCAAGGTTAATAAAAGTTGAAGAAATTTTCTCTTTCATTTTCCCATAATTTTCACTTGATGTATTAGTATAATAATTAATATTTCCTTCACTTTCATTATTGTTAGCACCATGATTAATGTTCAAACCTATGGCTATACCGGATTTATCTGATATTGCAAGACCCATGGTATAGACTCCAAAATTCCCGGAATAGTAGTATTTTTGCTGTGAATAGTAGGAACTTGGAAGGTTTTCTTTAAAATTGTAAGCATATAATTCCCGGTAGCCAGCACCTATTATTATCTGATTGTCTTTGAACGGTTTGACCACAGACACAGCATCAAGTGCAAAATTACTTTTGAATTTAACTTCGTAAGGTTTGTCTTGTTTCTGTTTACTCCAATCTGATGAAACTCCAATTTCCAAAGCTTTAACCCGTGAAAGCATTGCAGGGTTATCGAATAAAGAAAACACCGGACTGCAATTTAAAGTGGACGTTCGCCCCAAGGATAAAGCATTAGCATCGATGGTTTTGATCTGATAATCATCATAAAAATTTCTGTTTACGCCAATATCACCTGACAGTATTTGGAAAGTAAATAGTAAAACACAAAAGGAAATCAATTTTTCCATGTCCAATCTCCTGACAACATTCATTTTCTGAAAAAACGATAATCTGCTTTATAATACATATTTGTCAAATTGAAATTGAAAAGACCTCTGATATTGCTCAAAATAAACATAAATTTCAGATATCAGAAAACCCTTGACTTAATTATTATCTTTCATTGTGAATAATTGAGATTATATTAGGAGGTTCAAATTGAAAAAACTTATCCTGATCTGTGTTTTCTTTTTAAATATAAGCTGGATTTTCTCTCAGACAAGTCAGGGCATAAATTATCAGAATTGTAATTGGGTGCACAACTTTGTCGCAGAGGGGGATTGGCTCTGGCTTGCCACTGATTGCGGCTTAATAAAGTATAATATAGTTAACGGACTAATTGAATATTACGGTGCTGATGTCTCTGGCTTAGCAAATGATTTTAAAGATATTAAAATTGATTCTCAGGGCAATTTATGGTTATCAGCTACTTATAATACTTTAACCAAATTTGACGGTATGAACTGGACTGTCTATAGTTCAGCAAACTCTTTGTTACCTTATGCGTTAAAGGACTGCCTTGAAATAGATTCCAAGGACAATATCTGGATAGGAACTCGTCAGGGACTGGTTAAATTTGATGGACAGGATTGGAATATCTACAATACTTCCAACTCATGTTTACCTGATGACTGGATTCAATGTCTTTGCTCAGATTCCTTGAACAACATCTGGATAGGTACCGACAATGGATTAGTTAAATTTGATGGACAGAATTGGTCGATTTACAATACATCTAATACAAATATTCCTGATAATTATATCAGGGATTTGAAGATAAACTCAACTGGTGATTTATGTGTACTGACAGGAAATGCCCTAACTATTTTTAATGGCTTAACCTGGACTGTGAAAAATCCTGTTAATGTACAATTTCCTTCAAACAGTTTTTCCAGCATCTCTTTTGATTCTCAGGGTAATTTCTGGTTGGGAACAAATAATTGTGGGGTGTATCGTTTAAATAATACCGAATGGACTCATTATTTACCAAATTCAAATACTGAAATTGATACATATAACTTTCATGTTTCAAATATTCATGTAGATGATTACAATAATTTATGGATCTCAGCCGGATATTCGGGACTTATTAAATTTGAAGGAACAAACTGGGAGGAAATTGAAGTTGGAAGAACTAATTTTCCCAGCGAGGAAATACATTTTATTAATGTAGCTCCTAACGGTCATAAATGGGTTACTTCTTCTTACAGTGTCTCTGAATTTGATGATCTTAACTGGGTATATCATCCTCAACCTTCTTCGTGGTATAACCAAAGAGATCTTTCTCAATTTGTTGTTGATCATACCGGTAAATTATGGGGATGCTCTTCAAACTACATTGTTACTTTATACGAAAACCAATGGTTGAAATTTAATCATGAAAATTCTGACCTGCCCTATTCCACATTCTATTCCCTTGCTATAGATTCCCAAAATAATATTTGGGCAGGGCATAGCGGAGGACTTGCTAAATTTGACGGATTAAATTGGACGAATTACCCGAATAGTGAAATCCACTTGCCAAGTTATGATGCAAGATGTATTGCAGTTGACTCCTTGGATAACCTCTGGATTGGCACCAGCAAAGGCTTAGCTTATTTTACCGGGGGCACTTGCACCGTCTATAACAGTTCTAATTCACCTCTTCCAAGTGATTACATCTATGATCTTACTATCGATTCTAATGGAGTAAAGTGGATAGGAACAGATAAAGGTTTAGCCAAATTCGATGGGTCAAATTGGGAAATATACACTTTGACTAATTCAGCGTTACCAGTCAGAAAATTAAGACATATAACTACTGATTATGCTAATAATGTTTGGATAGGTACTGATGATGGTTTAATAAAATTTGATGGTACTAATTGGTTTGTGTTTGATACTATTAACTCAATTTTACCACGGCAAAAAATTTATTGTGTGACCAGAGATTTGGAAGGAAACATATGGGTAGGCACTGATGTAGGTGTAACAGAATTCTTTTCTACAGCTTTACCGGTATCTCCCAAACCTATTCTTCCCCTGAATTTGACAAACTATCCTAATCCTTTTAACTCCCAAACTACGATATCTTTTGACCTGCCATATACACAGTGGGTTGAGATAAAAGTTTACAATATTAAAGGACAGCTTGTTAAAAATCTGCTGAAAGATATTCAAATTGGCGGGAAAAGAACTGTAATCTGGGATGGAAAGGATAATAATGGCAAAAAATCTGCTTCCGGGGTATATTTTTGCAGAATTAAAACCCAAAATGCTAAAGCTGTTCATAAAATCCTATTACTAAAATGAATAGACCCTGCCTAATGCCCTGACAGGTTCTTCCCCCAAAGATCTTGAATACATGGCCTCCTTCCCTTTGCAAGGGAAGGATCATAGGATGAGTTGTTTTCCGTCTGCCTACTGCATACTACCCAGTTTGGTTTAAATCTTACACCTCATTCATATTTTTACATCAAATTCCTCTTCTACCGAGTGCAAGGGAACAATCTCATCATTCTTGTCTTTCAGATATGATAGATGATGCTTACCATAAGGCAGATTGTCTTTCAATTTTGATACGACACGGTACAGGATAATATCATCAGGTAACTCCACTTTTTCCTTTAATAATGAAAATCCCTTTTTATCCATTAAAAGATATTCCGGATAAGTGTAGCTTTTGGAAAAATGGACTCCTCCACCAATTCCAACACCAGGCATAGGAGCATTATAGTTTTTCTTAGCAACTTCTTTAAAGGAAATTGTGCCGGAAAATGTCCAAAGGGTGCGGCTGGTTTTTGTGGAAATCAGTTCACAATTCAAAGTTATGTTTCCCTGACATAAAGGATCAAATCCCTCCAAAAAGCTGGGGTCTTTCACCACTTTATTAAAGCCGGTAACATTCATCTTAAAAATGGCATCTGCTCCAAAAATCCTATTGTAAGCGGAGTAAGTATTATCAGCAGTTAATGAATCCTGCAGATTGGGAAATTTATCTAATATTTTATCAGCTAAATAGGGAGAAATTGTATAATATCCGTTTTGTGATATGGGAAAAATACCTGCATTCAAGATCAAGTTTTCGGGTAAAGACAAAGTAGAACTATTCGTGGCTGATGCAAAGAATATTGTTACAGGCTTTTCTTCATACATAAGCGGATATTGAGTAAGTCTGGTTTGCTCTTGAGCAAAACAAGTTAATCCAATGCTTAAGAATATTAGTAGAATGATATAATGTTTCATATTGTCACCTCGCCAACAATAAAAGATCTACGAATTTTTGTGCTTCAGGGAACAAGCGTAATTCTTCTTTACACAATTTTGCTGCTTTTGCTTCATTTTCTTTATAGAGTAATTCAGATAACTCTAATCTGGTTGACGGTGGTATTTTCCAGGAATCAAGATTAGTATTCTCCCCCGTAACCATTTTCAACGAAAGCAGATACTCTTTTTTGTTAGCCTCATCAGGCTTTGCTCTATACCTGCAAAGATCATGATAATAGCCTGATCCTCCCCAATAAAAAGCACTGTCAACGCAGCCGGTTAAGGCTATTAGCAAGATACTGCCAAATATGATTGATTTCAAATGTCTGCCTAGTTTGATTAAATTCCTTTTCATAGCACCTCCAGGAGCCTTAAATTTTATAAATTCTTATATTTCCACTTTTACATCATGTTTCTTCTTTGTATGTACAGGTTTTATTTCAGTATCGATATCTTTTTGATAATATCTATTATGCTTACCATAGGGTAAATTCTTCTTTATTTCAGGGAATATACAAGACAGTACAATATCATCAGTCATATTCAAAGTTTCATACCTATATATCACACCAAATCCAATGGGAATTGCTGAATTCAATTTTGTCAGATTTCCTTCTAAAAAAGTCAATGTGTCAGAAAATTCCCAGAGAACTTTACCGGACTTTGTTGAGATCAATTGGCAGCTAAAACCCATCGATCCTTCATGAAGCGGATTAGTTATCCCTAAAAGGTGTTTCTTTACATCACCAACTGTGTAACTGAATATCTTCATTTTAAATACCGCATCTGCTCCGAAAATTCTATTATATACAGCATAAGTGCTATCAGAATGCAATGAGTCTGCTATATTGGGTAAAGTATTCAGTATCTTTTCTGTTAAAAACGGTGAGATTGTATAATAACCATGTTCGGATAAAGGAATTGCTGCTGCTTGTAAAATCTGGTTTTCCGGCAAAGAGAATTCAGTATTGTTCTCTGCAGACATAAAAAATATCGTGAGAGGCTTCTCTTCATACATCAAGGGATATTTGTCTTGTCGGGTTTGGCTCTGAGCATAACAGGATAACAATATCATTAGTAATGGAAGTATTAGTATAAATTTTTTCATACCTGTTACCTCGTCTGTAAGAGTAGATCAACAAACTTCTTTGCTTCAGGAAAGTACTTCAATTCATCCTGGTATAGAATCGCTGCTTTATCTTTAGTTCTAGGATTTTCATACAACATTTCAGACAACTCTAATCTGACAGAGGGCGGAACTGCCCAAGTCCCTGCCCCATTATTCTCATTTGCTGTAATATTAAGAGAAGTGATAAAAACTTTTTTTGTATCCACAGACGGCTTGTCCTTATACAAACAGAAATATCTGTAATAATTAAAATCCCATACACAGGAATTACTGGCACAACCAAATAAAGAGATAAGAATAGCTCCAAATACCCATTTTTTAATATTTCTAATATGTTTTGCTAAAACACTTTTCATTGTTTCTCCTTATTTACCGATGTTCTTCATTCATTTTTGAATATCAAATTCATCATAACACTATCTATTCTATGTGAATTAGATATTTTTATATTGCTGTCAAGTTCATTGTTATAATTATAGGTATAATAAGGAAAAGAACTTGATTCGTATGAAACTTTTAGGGTAAAGTTTTTCGATAGTTTAAGTTCCGTCCCTAATGTGATACCTCTTTGGTAACTAGGGTTAAGATGTGGAATCTTTTCATAAAAGTCTGCATCAAAAGATTGAACAGGCTCAAAGGGAAAAACTGGTATTGCTGAGTAATAGTATCCAATTCTGATTGGTAAAACAAATTTGTATTCCACACCTGCTCTTAAATCATGCCCATTTTTTACTGTAATACCCCAATAATTATAAAGAGGAAAATTGACGCTTCCCTTTTTGACGTGGAAGGTAACATCTTTAAGATTTTTATTTCGATATTCAAAAGTAATAGTAGTATTTTTTTCGGGCTTCAAATTCAATCCAAATGAATAAGTTAAAGGAAAATCAATATAAAAATCTGGTGCAGATAATGTTACACCTGGAAAAGTATATGATTCACAGTCCATTGTAGGGTCATAATTTATTGAATGTGTTGGTGTTATTGATCCACCAATACAAAAATATTTTCCATCGGCTTTAAAACCAAAATTGATAAACGTAGTTGATATTTTTTCCTCATACTTTCCATAACATCCAAATGAATTATTAGTATAATAATCTATATTACCTTCATTTTCATTGTCAGCGGTTCCATAATTAATATTTAATCCTATAGCTATACCAGACTTATTAGAAAAAGCTATCCCAGCAGTATATACTCCTAAATTCCCATCATAAATATATTTTTCTCGTGTGTTGCTATTATCTCTAGTAAAATTTACTTTAGAATCATATTCATATAGCTCATGGTAACCAACACCTATAATAATTTGATTATTCTTTAAAGGTTTGACAACAGCGATTGCATCAAGCGAATATGTGCTTGCAAATTTCATATTGAGTTTATCCTCTCCTTTGTGCTTTCTCCAATCTGATGAAATTCCAATTTCTGTTGATTTAGCACCTGAGAGCATTGCTGGATTATCGAATAAAGAGAATACCGGGCTGGAATTCAAAGTTGTTGTTCTTCCAAGAGATAAAGCACGAGCATCAATTGTTTTGATCTGATAATCATCATAGAAATTCCTGTTTAAACCCAAATCACTAAAGAGTAACTTTAATGATAATAGTGCAACACATATGGAACCCCATTTTTTCATAAATAGTCTCCTAAAGTCCAACATTTTCAACATCAAATATGTTTTGTATATCAATACCAATTTTGTCAAATAAAAATAAGCATTGTTACATAAAAATCTTTTCATTTTTTTTTGGATTAATTAATTCAATACTTCGATCATCGTTTATTCTTTAAATAGACCGTAGGCGTTAGATGTTAGTCTGTCAGCTTTAGCTATAGGTTTAAACGAATATCAATTCTCGTACGTCAGGACGAAAGATTATTGAGAATTACAAGTTTTTATACCTTGGTTGGAGTACATTTTTCCTATAGATATTTATGCTGTTTTCCATAAAAAAAGGATACTTTGGTTCATGATTTTTCCTTAGATATTGACAAAATGAAATCTATTATTATAATTGAAATTATTATAATTTGGATTATATAAAGGCAGGGATTATGGATTTCAAAAACAGAGAACAGGAATTAGAATTGCTCGAAGCAGAGTTTCAGAGAAGAGAATCCTCTTTAGTGGTAATCTTTGGCAGAAGAAGAACCGGAAAACAACCTTGATCAGTCATTTTCTTAAAGATTAGAAGTCACTCTATTTTTTTGCTGACACCCAGAATGAAAAGGGTCAGATTGGCAGATTTCAGGAACAGCTTGCAGAAACATTTAATGACAGCTTTCTCAGGGATGTTCAGATAGATTCTTGGGATGTAGTTTTCGATTACTTCTGTCAAAAACTCAACCCCAACGAAAGATTTTTACTGGCTATCGACGAATTTCAAGCCTTGGTAAAATCTAATCATCAGTTTTCCTCAATATTCCAGAGAATTTATGACACAAAACTCAGACAGAAAAATCTCATGATCATCTTATGTGGTTCCCTGATCAGCATGATGTATAGTGAAACTCTGGCTTATAGCAGTCTGCTTTATGGAAGAAGAACTGCTCAAATTAAACTGCAGGAATCAATTTCCCGTATTATCATAAATTCTATACTGGTCTTTCAAATAGAGAATTAGTAGAATATTATACTGTCACAGGAGGTATTCCGAAGTACATTGAGATGTTCCGACACAAATCCAATCTATTTAAGGCGATCAAGTCAGAAATTCTGCATAAGAATAAATTCCTTTATTATGAACCTCGCTTTTTACTTCAATAGGAAGTTAGTGATGTCTCAACTTACTTTTCGATTTTAACTACCATTGCTGCCGGAAATCATAAATTGAATACGATCACAGGAAGAATGGGTGTGCAGGCCAGTCAATTAACAGCATTCCTGAAAAAACTCATGGATTTGGATATTATAGAAAAACAGGTTCCGGTAACAGAATCAAGTCCTGAAAAAAGCAAGAAAGGACTTTATTTCATAAAAGATAATTTCCTGCAGTTTTGGTTTCGCTTTGTTTTCCCTTATCAAAGTTATTTAGAAATTGATAATCTGACTTTTGTAGAAGAGAAAATCAGGAAAGAGTTGATTTACTTGGTCTCCAATGTCTTTGAAACACTCTCCAGACAGATGATGTTCAGACTTGAACTTGCTATTATATTCGAGAAATGTGGTCGCTGGTGGGACAAAGACAGCGAGATTGATGTTGTAGGAGTCAGTGGAAATGACGAGATTATCTTTGGTGAATGCAAATGGTCTGATAATCTGGTGGGACTCAGTGTCCTGAAAGATTTAAAACTTAAGACCAAAGATGTTCTTTGGGGTACAAGCAACAGGAAAGAGTACTTTGTCCTCTTTTCTAAATCCGGATTTACAGCCGATTTGATCCAATACAAAAAAGAGAATGCAAATCTGTTTTTGGTTAGCATTGAGCAATTCTGATAGAAAGAATTCCTGCATCGATTAACAGGATAGACAGGATGTATGACTTTGCTATTAAATTTTACACAATTAAAAATCTTCTTGACAGGCGAATATTATAATACGTATTTTGCATATAAGGTAAATTTGAAAATTAATAAATAGAATAACATGGTGGAGGGAAGATGAAAGACTTAGGGATAAATTTGGAAAAACCATTCCCCACAAGTAACGAAGATTCAGAGATAAAATCACTTTATGATTACTGTAAGTCCTACTCCGGGCAAGCATTAACATGGTATCAAAATTCTAAAAAAAACAAGAGACGCTGGGCTTTGAGCATCAGGTTTTTATCAGTTTTCTTTGTTAGTATTGCCGGAATTCTTCCTATTGTAAACCAAATGTTACCCTTAACCCAACCCGGTGTTGTATCAATATTAATAGCTCTTAGTGCAGCGCTTATTGCTCTTGATAAGTATTTTGGTTTTTCCAGTGCCTGGATGCGTTTCGTAGAAGCAGACAGGAATATTATGAAAACATTAAACGAATTTAGTCATGATTGGTTAAGGGAAATTGTAAACAATACGGATTCACCCCTGACAATCGATAAAAAGTATGCTCTGATAAATCTATCAAAAACATTTGTTAGCAACATAGACAGAATAATATCAGAAGAAACTAATGCCTGGATTGCCGAGTTTCAGTCTAACTTGAAGCAGTTGGATGAATCAATAACAAAAATGAAAGAATCCATTAAGGTTAATGGTGCTCTCAATATTACTATAAAATCAATAGAGATAGATAAAGAAACATGGTTGTTGTATCTGGATGATAATTTGATCAAGGAATATAACAGTAAGACCGCAGTGATAAATAGTATAATTCCCGGAATTCATAGTATCAAAGTTCAGGTTAATAAAACCGGTGGAGAATCTGCAGAAAAGCTCTGTGAAATTGGCTCAGGTGTCATTACAGAAATGGTAATATGAATTAGTACGAAATAATAATTATTAAAATTTTGCAGAATAGGAGCTAAAATGGTTAAAATACAAGATACATACCTGTACGAGCAATTATCTAAAGAACACAAAAGAGAAATCATGGATGTTAGAGAAGCTGCTGAAAAACGCCTTCCACAGATTGATATAAATTTTACTGATCATACCGTTGCACATAGCGACAGAATCCTAAATATTTTAAACATTCTATTGAAGGAATGGGTAAAAACACAGTTTGAAAGAGGATGGCCAGGCTTAGAAGATGAAATTTTCATTTTGCTGGCTTCTATCTATCTTCATGATATTGGAATGAACTATTTGAAATTTAGGAATTGTCCCAGATTAATGGAAGAAAAAGGAAGCGAAATCGAAACTAATATGGTAGAAGATTCCGTTATAAGCAAAACTACTTTAAATTTTGTAAGAAGAAATCATCATATTATTTCGTATGACTGGATTAAGGGAAGCATAACACAGAAGGATAAATTTTGTGGTTTAGGATTAAAATCATATCATGACAGTATAGCCAAAGTTGCCTGGGCACATGGTTTTAGCATAGAGCCAAAAAATATGAAGTATTTTGAAAATGAGTTAAAGATTAAAAAATTTGATAATAAAAAGATTAGATTATTGACTATTTCATCATTTTTAAGATTAGGTGATATTCTTGATATCAACAGAAACAGAGTAGATATTCAAAAATTAAAACAATATACTATTGATAGTATATCAGAAGCACATTGGTGGCGACATCACTATATCAATACATTTATACCTAACAAAATAAAAGATGAGTATGACAGATATCCTTTAGACATCCTATTTACTTTACCTATTGAACATAAAAAGGATGAATATGAATGGTTGCCTAAAGAACTGTATAATTCCCTAAGAAGTGAAATTCTTGATGAACAAAATAGAATTAAACATTGGCTACTAAATGTACAAATTGTATTTCCAAACTACGAAGAGAATAGAGATTATTATGAATATGATGATTCAGGAGATCTTGAACCAATACCACCTGGTTCTGAGGAAAATTTCAGAGCTATTTGGAATAAAGAAGCTATTAATTCTGACAAATCTATCAAAGAGAAAATTGATGATAATAACTTGAGTACAGATGATCTCATTAAATACAATAAACTCTTGAACATTAGAAAGGAAATAGCTAATTACCATAAATCCATAAAAAATGAAGAATTTGGTTTTAAAATGAATAATTATTCTGTATTGGAGCTCAGCCCAGCCATAGATAAAAATGGTTTAGATATTTTGGAGAACAAATTAAAAGAATATCATCAAACACGTGATCCTTTTATTATTCTGGGTGAGCCAGGAGCCGGGAAAACGACACTTGTCAAGAAATTCATGTTAGACTGCAGTATGAATATAAGGTTAATAGACTATATACCTTTCTATGTGCAAGTGAGTGATTTTGGGTCATCAGCAGGATTAAAAGAGTTGAATACTGAGCTTGAAAGAAAAACTGATGCACGGTGTTTGGATGAAGAATTATATCCCATCTATAATGCTTTACTCAGAAAACTGCTAATATTGATAGGAAGATCTTTTTGTAACTTGGCAAATATTCCCTATTCTAATGACGAGTTAATAATTAGCATTACTTTGGATATTTTTTCCAAAAGAGCATGTATTATATTTTTCGATGGGTTAAATGAGTTGTCCAATGATAATAAGGGATTACTGATATTTGCCATTAAACAATTTATAAAGGAGTATCAAAATGTCAAAGTTGTAATTACCAGCAGAATTGGTGATTATAGTGATTTATATTTTCCTAATGCTCCCAGCTTTAAAGTAATGGAATTAAGAAAGGAAACAATCAGAGAGTATTTTCAGAAAATCGGAGTAACAGATGCAAAAATTAATGTTTTGGAAAATGAGAATAAGAGCTTTTTCAATTTAGCTAGTAATCCTATGTATATGTTTATGTTAGGTGAGGTTATGAAAAAAGATCAAGAACTAAAATTAAAATTCCCTGGTCAATTATATAAAGAATTTACTACCAGTACTCTAAAAAAGTGGGAAACTAAAAAACAGAATAGATTATTGAGCAAAGATGAAATGAATATTTTATTTGCGTCGTTGGCTTTTGAAGCCTTAAACAAACAAGAAATATCTTTTACTAATAATACAGTTACTCAGGGTATTAAGAATTGGCAAAGGGCTTTAAACACCAAAGAAAATCAAGCTATCTTTAATAAGTTAGAAACTAACAATATTGAGTTTAACAGATTGAAAAACATAAATCATATTGTTGAAAATGGTAGAAAGGAGACTCTAAATGAAGAACTACTAAATCAACATTTGACAGAAGAAATGGTAACGACCGGTTTTTTAATTAAATATGGAGAAGAAAGTAACCCTCAGTATCGTTTTAAGCACCATACCATTCAGGAATATTTTGCAGCTTTATATATTTCAACAAATTTAGATGTTTTACAGGATATAGTGGGCAAACCCGTTTTTCATGAATCATTGAAATTCGTAGTCAATATTATTGAAAACCCTTGTGGTTTTATCAAAGAATTATTAGCTTCTACTTCCAAAACAGTTTCACGAAACAGTATTTTGAGGCTATGTTTCAAAGTTGCCGGTGCTAGTCCTTCACCTTTGGATAAGGCGGCTCAAGACATATTATTTTCTTCTGTCAAAAAAATGTATATCTATCTGCATAAAACTCATATTCCCTTTGCCTTGGAGCTTTTAGCGGTACTATTCTCATACTTAAAAAGGGAATATTTAGTGAGTTTTATGGAATATCTATTAGTTGATAAACAGATAGAGAAATACGAAACTAAAATTATTTCTCTGATTAAAGACAAATTGGTCACTGCTCTCAAATTGGAAGAACCAATCAATAAGGATAAGCTTAAAGATTTTTTTAATCCGGGTATTAATGATGGGACAATTAGAGATTATGACTATTGTAAATCAATTTTGGAGGAATTTGCTGAAGCAAATATATTTGAAACACACTCCTTATTATTATCAGGATTGGTTTCTAGTTTTTCTTTAAGTGTTTCAGAAAGAAAGAGGATTGCACGAAAAATGTCAACTTTAACTCCTAATCAAATTGGGGGTTTGGAAATGATATTTTTAGACGAACATTCCAAGTATGCAGAATATTTAGATGACCCTTTGAATTTAAGAGATATTGTAAGATTACACCAATTGCATATTAGTAGTTTAATTTGTTATGAAATTGATGAAGATTTTCTGAATGGAAATATAAGTGAAGCATTTATCCAATGGACAAAAAAAATTGATAAAGTATATAATAATCATAATATCATAGCACGCTTGATTAAACAATCAAAGCATATTCCGGATGAATTATATGAACAAATAAGAGAGAAAATTTGCGTATGGAACTGTGAGCCAGGTCAACTGATTGCTCCTTTTGATGATGAGAGAAGCTATGAGTTTTCTCAAATCTGTCAGGAAACTGAATATAATGTGAACCTCCAGAAGGAAATAATTGAATGTTTAGAGAAAGACGAGGTCAGAAATCCTTGGACATTATTGTTTTACGGTAGTTTATTTGAAACGGACTTATTAAACACTAACCTGCCCCAAATAATTGAAGAGTACAATCCTGAAAACTGGCTGTTGGATTTGTTTTATTCTGCAGCAGTGCAGTACGCTACTACAGAAAACAGAGAATTGATCTATGCTAAATATCCTGATATAAAAATCAATAAATCAAAGGATTTAATAACAAAGCTAATTGAGAGTAAAGATAAAATAGATGACATTTTAAACGAATTTATCCAACTTGAAGTAAATAGCTATTCCATGAGAGTCTTAATTAGACAGATTTATAAAAAATATCCGATTAACGATATTAAAAAACTCATTGAAGATTTAGAGCCATTTGACAAGTATTTAAGTGAGAAAGCTAAATTATACTATGTAGATTTACTGGCTAATTCCCAAAAAGATCAGGATGTTTTGTTTCTTATGAGTGAATGGAAAATAACTGTTCGTGAAATTGAAACCTCAAACAAGTCATTATTAAAGTGTTGTGCTAAAAATAACATGTTTGAAGAAGTAGTTTCCTATTTAAAGAATGTAAAGGCTTTAGATTTACTTATAGAAATTTTCTTGCAAGCGGAAAAGAGGAACGATGCTATAAAAATTGCATTAGATGCCTTGGAGAATAATTCGGGTAAGTATGTTTCAGAATGCTATCGGATGATAAAAGAGATTGATGACCCTGAACAAAAAAAAGGATACTTCGAAGAACTATCTCTTAAATTATTTTCACTTTTGAACAATTTTACAGACAGAGAAAATGCCTTCAAATATTTGAGATATATTTATAATGAAAAAATGATAGACAAGAATCATTATCTTGAAGAAATAGAAGAAGTGTTAAGCAGAAGATTTACAATACCTTTCTATTCCTTATTGAGACATTATATGCATCTTTGTTCAGATGAAGAAATTAATATTGAAAAACTTAAAAACATGTTTCCATATTATATGGAAAATGAGCCCAAAAAACCTTTAGATAAGAAAATTTGGTTAGGAAATGGTGGTTGGTATGCATATTTACTAGGAGATAATAAGAAAGCACTAAATCTTACTGAGGAAGCTTTAGAAATTGAGGGTGAGAAGAGTATTGCCCTTATCTGCAACAAGGCATTCTTAAGTTATTTACGGGACAAAAACATTGAGGAAAGTTTAAATATTTATCGGGAAGCCATATCTCTTGTAAAAAACAAAGAAGCTTGGAACACATGTGCAATAATTGATTTAGAGAAACATGGAGAGCGGAGAAATGAAGCAGCGATTAATAAAGCATATATTGATAAAGTGAGAGAATTGTATGATGCCAAGAATGAAGAAGAAGCAAAAGAGACCTGATGGAATTCTTGAATCAATTTTAAAGAAGTAATAGATAAAAGATTGTTGAATATGATATCATAAATCTCCGGAACCTGCGATGATTATTGTGCGACATGTCAATAATATTAATAGCCCCCCAGCATATTGTTGAGGGGCCTTTAAAATATTTTTTACAATTAGTATTCTTCTATTCTTCCTTCAGCTTCAGCATTTCTTCTGCGTTGCGTTCTCTCATATAAAGAGCACCGGAGAAACATTTCTGCACACAAATTGAGCAGCCGATACATTTGGAAGGATCTGTCTGAGGAACTTTATCTTTATTGAGTGTAATAGCCAAATATGGGCATCTGGTACAGTTACCGCAATGTTCACAGATATCTTTCTGCACAGCAGAAATTTTCTTGATCGGGGTTAGTTCCATGAACCCGGTTACAGGGTTGGGTAAAGCATATCCGATCAGTTCACTCACAGAACTGATTCCTCTTTCCTGCAATAAATAACTTAACCCGGAATGTAACTCCTCAATAATATTATAACCGTATTTCATGGCTACTGTACAGAACTGGACAGTCTTCGCACCTAAAGCCAGAAAATCTGCTGCAGATTTATAATCCATCGGTCCGCCATTACCGGAAACAGTCACACCCATCGCCGAGACATTAGCCAAGGTCAGGTTACTGATAGGAATTACACCTTCACCGGACATACCAACAATAATACCTTCTTCCCAGGTTTCTTTTTCACCCTTGCGGAAAGAAAGAGTTGGGAAGGTATTTGCCAGAGTAACGCCGGCCTTCTTGTTTGGATACTTGGCAAAGACTTCTTTAATGGCAGCAACGATTGGATAGATGGCAGTTACGGCACCGGTAAGCTTGAACAATTTGGGAATTTCAGGATCACTCACTTCCATGACCCAGTCGATAATGGTAGCAGTCAATTCCGGATCCTGGGAAACGATATCACCCTTGGTTCCATCACCACCCTGCGGGCAGGACAGACTGTATTCGATACCCATGACACCTGCTTTTTCCAGTTTAAGAGTATTATGCTGCCAGCCTTTTTTATCTTCGGCATCGTTTCCTGTGACAGGCCCGCCGGTTGAGGCCAGGGTCAGTCTGTCAGGGAATTCTTCTATAAGTTGTTTGATCTCAGCACATACTCTGTCGAGAGAATGACCAGAAACATTATCACAATTAGCGTAAGTGTTTTCAGTGAAGGCAAACATATATTCGCCGGGAATATGAATGGGAATACCATCGAAGGCTGTCTTCATGATTCCGCCGGCCCAGCCTGCTTCATAAGCCTTCTTCATCTGCTCATAACCGTCTGAAGGAGGAGCTGCTGACAACAGGAAAGGAGATATTATTTTACGGCCGAAGAAATCGGTACTCAGGTCAACAGGGATCAAGTTGCGACCATGCAAAATCTCTTTGCTCTTTACATGCTTGGCAAATTTGGGTATAGGCTTTTTAGCGAGGTAGGCCAATACTTCCAGA
>CAYQPF010000008.1:0-31555 GCA_964419225.1 uncultured Candidatus Cloacimonadota bacterium
TGATTTATCATGGTCAGGAAACTACTCAGTCTGCATCCAGAATGGTATATTACAACTATATCCAAAACGGACAAAATGCCAACAGTGGTAGAATCACTACCGATGCTGTACGTCAGGGATTCCCTGGTTTTGATATTGATCCTGTTACAAATGATCCTTTCGTAGCTTGGCATGGGGAAATGGCCACCGGATCAAAATTAGATTGCGGTATTTCTTACGACCAATATCATCTTTTTAATACTCCTAATATGTGGAGTACTTATAATGTTCTAATTAATAATGGCAATGGCCCCGATGAATTTATCTGGCCTTATGTTTTTATTGATGAATCACCTTTAGGTGCAGAGTACAGAAGAATTTATGCTTATGGCTCTAACTCAACAGCAGGTGCCTCCGGAAGCCCTTCAGAAAATGTAAAATTGAACTATACAGATATTACTACTGAAATGCTCGATGGTACAACTCCATTATCATGGACTAGCAGAACTATTCCTCAAATGGATGATTGGCACAATGATACAGCTTTCCATCGTCCTCAGGCAACTTTTTTTGTAAAAGGAAATATTGTAGGTTGGACTGGTTATGTTAATATGGATTCACTCTTAACTGCAGAACCAGATTTATTCGTTTTATATAACACAAACTACGGTGAAGGCGATTTTACGCTTGTAATCGAAAATTCAGAAATGAATGTTCCAAATCCAATGAATTATTTCACCACTACTGAACAAATGTTCTTTAGCCCTATTAATACTCACCATATGAATTGTACCTTTGACAACTTAGGTCAGCTTCAAATGGTACAGTGCTGGGGATTACAAGTTTCCGGTGGTTATTATTGGAATTTCCAATTTGTAAAGAATGTTCAATTCAATTTCACAACCGGACAATTCACTGTTCTTGATATTGAACCTAAAGGTGCTGACGATGCTAATTATTTCACATATGAAAATGATGGCTATATTTATCTTCCTTGGGATGAAAACAATGATGGAACAATTGATGAAATCGGTGACAATGCTGGTACTCCTTACCCTATCATCAGAACAGATTTCCCCTTCTACTGGTGGGATTATAATGATACTTTCAATGAAAACAATTTCAGAATAGTATCTACTCCTGGTGATGATTACTTAGTTGGCGTTTGGCAAAATAGTGACAAAGCAAGACAATTCCATGAATTCACAGATACAGACTACACTGATTGGGCTAACGTTCCTGAATTAGTTGTAGAAATTTCTGGTGATAATGGTCAACACTGGAGCAAACCTTTCTATTTCAATAGTATTGATACTCCTGAAATATTCGGCGGAATGATTCCTGAATATTTTTATCCATGTGATACTGTAGAAAAAAGAGTAGAAAATGGTGAAACCATTTTAAGAGTCCATTTTATGTTCTATAATGACCTTAGTTATGGTTCTTTTGTACAATCTAATGGTGATAACATTGGTGGAAACCTGATGTATATGGCTTTAGATTTCAACATTACCCAGATGTTAGCCAACAATAAAATAATTGGTTCTAACGATCCTGTTAATGTTGTTAAAGTTCCTAAATTACTTCAGAAGAACTATCCTAATCCTTTCAATCCATCTACTACTATTGTTTATAACAATCCAGTAAATCAGAATGTTAATATTGCAATTTATAATGCAAAAGGTCAGTTGGTTAAGACTCTTCTTAATGAAGTTAAAACTGCCGGTCAACATACTATTGAATGGAATGGACAAAATGACAATAACCAAACAGCTACAAGCGGTATTTATTTCTACAAGATGACTGCTGGTAACCAAACAGAAATGAAGAAAATGGTTCTTGTAAAATAACATTGCAGTATATTTTGTTATGTGTAAGCTGACGAATTTACTGAGGTTTATAACGTAGCAAAGAATAATTAAGGGTACGAGAAATCGTACCCTTTTTGTTTATAAACTCTAACCTGGACAAGCCAGAACTAAAAATGTTGAATTGCAGAATACCTGTCTCTGTGTTCTCAATGAACTCAGTGAGAAGCCTTTCAATCCCTTCTTGCCATTTTCCCTTCTCCCATCCAATTTGTCCATCTAGCCCATACAGTCCATCTAGTCCATATAGACTGCCAATAAATGAAAGAATTTGAATTGTTAAGTACTAATTAATACGATTATTTTATAAATGCAAAATTAAAACTTGACACAGAAATACCCTTGAAGTAATATTTGTATGTTTTTAGGTTAAGAGAAGGAAGAATAAAAAAATAGTTGGAGGAAAAATGAAGAAACTCATTATTGTCACCTTGGCAGTTCTCTTTGTGATGACGATTTTTGCTGATGTTCAGCAGAAGGATTTTTCAAAAAGAGCTATCGGCACATCCGGTGAAGTGTTAAAAGCACAAACCTTAAACAGGACTTTACCTGCTGAAGTGTCTATAGCTTATGCACCAATTCCCTTAATGTTCTCATATTATGATTATTTTATAGGCAGCTATGCTGAAATACCTATAAGAATGCAGGATAATGGTGCTGGAATGTATTTGATTTATCATGGAACAGAAACAACTCAAACATCTTCACGTAAAATTTATTACAATTATATCCAAAACGGTCAGAATGCTAATAGTGGTAGAATAACTACTGATGATGTCCGTCAGGGTTTTGCCGGTTTTGATCTTGATCCGGTAACTAATGATCCTTTTGTTGGCTGGCATGGGGAATTGGCCACAGGATCAAAATTGGATTGTGGTTTCGCTTATGATCAATATCATCTTTTTAATACTCCTAATATGTGGAGTAGTTATGAAGTAGTCATTAATAATGGTAACGGTCCTGATGAATTTATGTGGCCTTATGTGTATATTGATGCTTCCCCGCTTGGTGCTGAATATAGAAGAGTTTATGTCTATGGATCAAATGCAACAGCAGGTGGTGCCGGTAATCCTTCTGAAAATGTGAAACTGGCTTATGCAGATATTACTACTGAAATGCTAGATGGAACCACACCCCTCAGCTGGACCACTAGAACAATCCCCCAAATGGATGATTGGCATAATGATACTGTTTTCCACAGACCATCACATTCCTTCTTCTCAAGAGGTTCTTTAGTAGGCTGGATGGGTTATCTCAATATGGATTCAACCGCAACGGCCGAACCGGATTTATTTGTTCTTTATAATAACAATTATGGTGAAGGTGATTTTACTTTAGTTATTGAAAATTCAGAAAGATTTGTTGCTAACCCTTTAAACTACTTTCCGACGACTGAACAATTGTTCTTCAGTCCTATAAATTCTCAAAATTTTAATGTTACCTTAGATCAATTTGGAAAATTACATATGGTAGGTTGCTGGGGCTTGCAAAATCCTGGTGGTTACTATTGGAATTTCCAATATGTCAAAGATGTTCAATTCAATTTTGCTACAAACCAATTTACAGTGCTTGATATTGAACCTAAAGGTGCAGATGATGCTAATTATTTTACCTATGAAAATGATGGGCAAATTTACCTCCCTTGGGATGAAAATAATGATAATGAAATCGATGAAATTGTTGAAGGCAACCCCGTGATCAGAACTGATTTTCCTTTCTATTGGTGGGATTATAATGATACTTTCTATGAAAATAATTTCAAAGTAGTTGCTAATGCAAATAACGATTACATGGTAGCAGTCTGGCAAAATAGTGATAAAGCAAGACAATTCCACGAATTTACAGACACTGATTATACTGATTGGCAGAATGTTCCCGAAGTTGTAGTTGAAATATCCGGAGATAGCGGTCAACATTGGAGCAAACCTTTCTATTTCAACAGCATTGATACACCTGAAATATTCGGTGGGATGATTCCTGAATACATTTACCCTTGCGATAAAGTTGAAGTACGTGTTGAAAGTGAAGAAACTATTGTCAGAGTGCATTTTATGTTCTACAATGACTTAAGTTATGGTTCTTTTATCCAGTCTAATGGCGATAATGTTGGTGGAAACGTTATGTATATGGCTTTGGATTTCAATATTACCGATATGCTTGCCAGTGGTAAGATTGTTGGTTCAAATGATCCTGTAGCCGTTAATAAGAAAATGCTTCTCAATAATTATCCTAATCCTTTCAACCCATCCACTACAATCGCATTTAACAATCCTAAAACTCAGAATGTTAATATAGCTGTTTATAATGCAAAAGGTCAGTTGGTTAAGACTCTTCTTAATGAAGTTAAAACTGCAGGACAACATTCTGTTGTTTGGAATGGACAAAACAACAATAATGAAACAGCTACAAGCGGTATTTATTTCTACAAAATGACTGCCGGTAACCAGACAGAAATGAAGAAAATGGTTCTGGTTAAGTAGGGACTAGCGTCCAGCATATTTTATGTGACTCGTAACAAGTTACAAGTAACATTAAGGCACGAGAAATCGTGCCTTTTTCTTACTACTAATCTTATAGCCGAAATGGCCTTATTTCGGATAGAATAAATAAGGCTCAGACAATGAGTTGTCTTTCTGCTTACTGCCGAATGGCCTTCTGTTTTTCTATATCGTCCATTTAGTCCATACTGTCCATAAAGTCCATATGGTCCATCCTTTTATAATTAATCTCAAAAAAGCACCTGAGTAGTTACAATTTCTGATAAAAAATCTATTATTCCGGATTAAAACTTGACACAATAATGTACTACATGTAATATTTGCATGTTTTCAGGGTAAGAGAGTAGATAAATAACAAAATAGTAGGAGGAAAAATGAAACGTGTATTTATCGTCACTCTGCTCGCTTTTTTTGTCATATCCATCTTTGCCGAAGTCAGACAAAATGATGGGACTAAAAATGCACTTAACACATCCCCATGGATGCTGAAAACCAGAGCATCAGACAGAGCATTGCCTGTTGAAGTAACCATTGCTTACGCACCAATCTCACTTATGTTTTCTTACAACGATTATTTCATGGGAAGTTACAGCTCAATTCCTATCAGAATGCAGGATAACGGAGCCGGGATCTACATGATCTATCATGGTCAGGAAACCAATCAAACGGCTTCACGCAAAGAGTATTACAACTATATTCAGAACGGTCAAAATGCTAATAGCGGGAGAATAACCACTGATAACGTCCGGCAGGGTTATGCCGGATTTGATATCGATCCTGTCACAAACGATCCTTTTGTAGCCTGGCATGGGGAAATGGCTACAGGGTCAAAACTTGATGTTTCCTTAGCTTATGATCAATATCATCTGTTTAATACGCCAAACATGTGGAGTTCTTATAATGTCGTAATCAACAATGGTAATGGCCCGGACGAATTTATCTGGCCCTATGTACATGTGGGAGAATCACCCATGGGAGCAGAATATCGCAGAGTCTATACTTATTCTTCAAATGCCACAAATGGTGCTGCTGCTAAACCTTCAGAAAATGTTAAGCTGGCCTATACAGATATCACTACTGAAATGCTCGATGGTACTACAGCGTTTGACTGGACAATCACAACAATACCACAAATGGATGACTGGCATAATGATACTGTATTCCATAGACCCTTCTATTCCTTCTTTTGCGATGGACCAAGGATCGGCTTTATGGGCTATTTAGTCATGGATTCAACTTTGGTGGATGAACCCGACTTATTTGTATTGTATAATGATAATTATGGCATGGGTAATTTTACCCTGGAAATAGTTAATTCTGAAAGATTTGTAGAGAATCCTATGAATTACTTTAATTCAATTCCACTATTTTTTAGTCCTTGTAACTCTAATTATTTCAATGTAAGTTTTGATAGTATTGGCAGATTACATATGATCAGCAGTTGGGGTTTACAGAATCCGGGAGGATATTATTGGAATTTTCAGTATGTCAAAGATGTTCAATATGATTTTACTACTAATGAATTCAAAGTCCTTGATATTGAGCCTAAGGGAGCTGATGATGCCAATTATTACTCTTATGAAGATGATGGTCTGATCTATCTGCCCTGGGATGAAAATGCTGATGGTATTATTGATGAGATTGGTAATAACGCAGGTACCGAGTATCCAATTATCCGCACAGATTTTCCTTTTTATTGGTGGGATTATAATGATACTTTCAATGAAACCAATTTTAAAATAGTCAGAACACCAGGTGATGACATTATGGTTGCTGTATGGCAAAATAGTGATAAAGCCCGTCAATTCCATGAATTTAATGATACTGAATATACTGATTGGGCGAACGTGCCCGAAGTGGTTGTGGAAATATCCGGGAATAATGGTGACAATTGGAGCAAACCTCTTTATTTTAATAGTATAGATACTCCTGAAGTATTTGGGGGGATGATTCCTGAATATATTTATCCCTGCGATGTCGTAGAAAAAAGAATTGAAAATGGTGACACCATAATCAGAGTTCATTTCATGTTTTATAATGATCTCAGTTATGGTTCCTTTGTTTATACAAATGGAGACAATATCGGCGGAAATCTGATGTATATGGCTCTGGATTTTAATCTCTCTTTGTTGTTTAACCCTGCCAATGATCCTGTCGCTGTAGCAGCTCCGAAAATGCTCAAACAGAATTACCCCAACCCCTTTAACCCTTCCACCAGAATTGAATTCAACAATCCTAAAACCCAGCATGTAAATATTGGTATATATAATTCCAGAGGCCAACTAGTAAAAACACTTGCTAATGAAGTTATACCTGCCGGAACACAATATAAAGTTTGGGATGGCCTGAATAATAGTAATGAAACGGTAACCAGCGGTGTCTATTTCTATAAAATGACTGCCGGCAACCAAACTGAAATGAAGAAAATGGTACTAATTAAGTAGTGACGAGTGAAGTGTGACTAGTGACGTATGACGAGTAACCAGTAACATGTAACAAGTAATATAAGGCACGAGAAATCGTGCCTTTTCTATATATCAGATATGATAGAGGAATTGTTTATTATTTCATTCTTAATAGCTTCTGGTACCAGTCCGTCGATAGATTTACCTGTTCTGAGATTTTCCCTGATCAAAGAAGAAGAAACAGGCATTACCGGATTATTAATGAAATGAAGTTTGTGAGCATAACTTAAATCCGAATAAGAGGCCTTACCGGCACTGTTTCGGGATAATACTATAAAGTCCACTTCGTTGATTAACTGCTCGGAATTGTGCCAAAATTGGAGTTGTGGGACATTATCTTCGCCTATGATAAAAAAGAATTGAGTATCCGGGTATTCTAAATGAAATTTCTGCATGAGGACTTGTGTATAAGATGGGGAAGATGAAGGTTTATCAAGATCAGAATATATGAAAAAAGGAAAGGGTTTGATTGCTTCTTTGATTAATGAAGAGCGAAATTCATATGTGAGAATGGCTTCATTGGCTTTATGATGAGGATTGCCCGCCGGGACAAAAAAAATGCCGTTTAGGAGGAACCTGTTATATACTTCCAGAGCTATATAAAGATGTCCATTATGGACAGGATTAAAAGTTCCTCCTAAGATGGCAAATTTCTTCACAATTTGGTGCTGAGTTTTGTGATCTTTTTAGTTTCTTTGGATAGAGGATACTTCGCGGTCAATTTATCAAAATAGATCTTAAAGGCAGGTTTATCTTTTCTTTCATAACTGATTTTGCAGGCATAATAGAGAGATTTTCTGTCAACATCATTAGTATTTCCCAGATCAATAACTTCATCAAGATAGAGCATGGCCCCGCTATAGTCATCTATTCTGTAATAAATATAACCATTATAGTATTTTTTTTCAATCAGTTTATATTGGCATTGAGCAATGATATCCAGTGCTTCTTTAGAAAGACTGTCACCCGGAAATTTATCTAAAAAAACCTGTAAAGCATCTATTGCTTTTTTTGTTTCTTCCTGAGTATATTGGGGAGGGAGGGATTCCATAAAAAAGCAGTAACCGATTCTGAAATAACCCAGGTTAATATCCTTATAATCCGGGAATAATCTCAGTAGTTCTTCGTATTCCAATCTGGCTTCAGGATATTTTTTTTGCAGAAAATAGCATTCAGCTGTTCTATTCTGGGAATAAGAAGTGAATTTGGAATTTCTTTCGAAAACAATTTCCTGATAAATTTTAATTGCTTTATCATATTTTTTCTTTGAAAACAAATCGTCTGCGGTTTGAACTTTTAGATCAATCGGTTGATCTTTGCTGTTTTTGTTAGCAGAGCAGCCGAACAAAACTGCAATAATTAAGATAATAAGAATACGTTTCATATTAGCACCTATTGATTTGAATAATAAATGATGTAGATTAGTCCTGCAAAGAGACCTGATATCACGAAAGACTCATACCAGGGCTTTTTACTATATTGTTTACTTAACATTGAATTAGGGACACTAAAGGTCAATTGAGACACTTTTAAGAGTTTGAAAGATTGGTTCTCAAACAATTCCAGATTCATTAGAATTTTTTGATTACTTGAAAAAGGGTTATAGGAAAAACCTGCTTCAGGATTTCCTAAAGACAGTTTCAGGATTTTACAATTTCCATTGGGTTCTGTCAGTATAGAAAAATTACTATTTAGAAAGCAATTGTTCAAAGACAGTAAGAAATTCTGTTCAAAATCAGTTGCCTGAATAAAAAGACTGTCATTTTGTGCGAGATTTTGTTTAGCACTCTCCAGAATGGCAATAGTAATATCATCATAGGTGAGTGATTTTGCCATTAAAGCAAAGGCAGAAAGAGTAATCAAAAAGAAGATTAATAGTTTTTTCATAATTAAAGAGGCATCCCCGAAGGGATGCCGGAATTTATTTAGGCCTTGAGCAGAAATGCTTTATAGCCTTTATATGTTGAATAAATATCTGCTTTACTGGCTACTTCATACAAGGAATGCATACTGATCAGGCCAGGGCCTACATCAATAACATCACAGCCATATTCTGCCAGGAATTTGGCAATTGTACCACCGCCGCCTTCGTCCACTTTACCTAATTCGCCGATCTGCCAATTTACTTTATCTTCATTGAAGATGCTCATTACTTTTGCAGTAAATTCGGCGTTTGAATCGTTTGAACCTGATTTACCACCTGAACCTGTAAACTTGGCTATTCCTACTCCATAACCCATATGTACAGCATTATCTGCTTCATGAACTGAAGGGAAGTTAGGATTGATAGCTGCATTGACATCTGCAGAGATAACATTAGAAGCCATGATAGCTTTTCTAACAGCATAACTGTCATAGTTTTCATTATTATATTTGAGCAGGTCGCCCATGAAATCAAGTAAGAAAATGGAGTTAGCTCCTGTATTTCCTTCGCTGCCAATTTCCTCTTTATCAAAGAAAATGATTACAGAGGTCTTATCAGGATCAAGATCTTTGATATCATAAAGTGCTTGTAAAGATGCATAGGCACAAACTCTGTCATCCTGTCCGTAGCCAACTACAAAACTCTTGTCGATACCAGCGTCTCTGGCTTTACCTGCCGGAACTAATTGTAATTCAGCACTGAGAAAATCTTCTTCAATAATCCCGTATTTTTCATTTAAAAGTGCGAGAGCATTCAGTTTTATAGCATTAGAGATCTCTTCTTTTTCTTCAGTAAAGGGAATGGAATTGAAAAGTACATTCATTTGACTGGCATTTATTGCTTCCGGAAGCGTCTTGGTATATTGTTCTTTTTTGGCTAAGTGAGGTAAAAGATCAGGCATAACAAATATCGGGTCATTCTCGTTTTCGCCAATGCATATTTTAACTATTTGATTGTTTGTTTTTACTATAGTACCATGAAGGGCCAATGGGGTGGACATCCACTGATATTTTTTAATTCCGCCGTAATAATGTGTTCTTAACAACCCAAGCTGAGTTTGTTTGTCCTCATATACCGGGCTTTGTTTAAGATCAACTCTGGGTGAATCAATATGAGATGCAATAATATTAATACCATTGGAAATAGGTTTCTTCCCGATTACAGAAATTCCGATAACCTTGTTTTTGAAAACTCTATAAACCCTTCTGTTCTTGTCATTTTTCTTTAAATTACCTAAATCTGAAAATGATTTTTCTTTGAGCTCGGCTTCTACAAAGTCTATAACTTCTCTTTCTGTTTTACATACTGAAAGAAATTTTTTGTAATTCTCTGAGAATTTCATAGCAGCTTTTTGCTCATTTTTTGTTGTGTCAATCCAAAAGCTTTTACGAGAATAATTTAGCTTTTTTTTCAGTTCATCTGCTTTCTTCATCGTTTCTCCTGTTTATTTTATTGATATAATTTTAAACAATTTATCGCCTATAGGTGCATGCACCGTGAATTCCTCGTTAATTTTTTTACTTAACATCGGCTTTCCCAGGGGAGATGCAATTGAGACCTGAATGATATGATCATCGCGTTCATAAACTTCGTCAATTCCTACCAGATGATAAATAAATCTCTCTGAACTGGCCATATCCTGAATTTCGACATATGCACCAAATCGAACACAGTCTTTTGCCAATAACTCAGTATCAACTACTTTCAACTTTGCCATACGACGCCGTAAATGATCAACCTCTGTATCAATATGTCTTTGTCTTTCTTTGGCTGCATGATATTCGGCATTTTCACTTAAATCACCCATTTCTCGTGCCTTCACTACCTGCTTTACAACTTCAGGCCTTAGCTCCAGAAGGTAATTAATCCTTTTTTCCAGCCTGATCATCCCTTCTTTTGTTATGTAATCATGACTCATGAACAGCCTCTTTTTTTCTTTTCAGGTTTTTAAGTCCGCTTAATGCTGCTTTCTTCAATCTGGCATTACCACTCAAACTCCAGGCATTTATGATCTCATCTAACATAGGATTGTAAAAAGTTAAAGAACCGCACAGAATTTCCACAAAAGCAGGATTCCTGGTCAAACGATAATTCTCGAATAAATTCAGATAAAAAGTTTTATCCAAAGAAGAGATAGCTTTGAGAAACTGGGAATTGATTTTAATGGTATCAGGTGTAGCATATAACCAGGCACTTTCCAATTTGGAAAAGATAGGCTTGAGAAATCCCGGCTCATTTTTGATTATTTTCACCAACAATTTTATAATGGCTTTATGTAAAACTTCATTATTATTCTTAAACCAACCCAAAAGCAAATCCAAATGTAATTTAATATCTTTTTTGATCATAAAGTAAAAACATTTGTCGAGTAATAGTTCTAAATCAATTAAACAAGTCGATTCCAATATTTTTTTACTTAAAAAATTCAAAAAGAAATCAGCTTTCTTTCTATAAAGTTTAGTAACAATACAAACAAAAGCCAATTTGCCATTTTCGCCTTTTTTATACCAAAGGTAGTCTAAAAAATCTATATAATCTAAAACCTGATTACCCATCTTTACTGCTATTGCATTGGCCACAAAGGAGACAACTTCTTTGGGAACTTTGTTATCCACTCTTTCTGGATAAGCATTGTAAATTATATCAAAATCGAAATCCTTAATAGCTATCTTTCTGGTAAAGAAATCTTCTGAATCTTTGGTTAGTCGTTCTTTCCAATCAAGAGGTATCATTTATGCTCCTTTCAAAACTACTTAATTTGGGAACTAAAAACAGCTAGTTTTCCCTTCTTCACATCATTCCCCATTTTGAGGACATAGAAATATATTCCTGAGGATATTCTCTTGGATTTGTTATTCACCCCACTCCAAGAAAAATAGTTGGTAGAACTATTTAAAGCAGGAATAGCTTTATTAAAAATAAGTTCCCCATTTAAGTTATAAATCCAGATTTCTCCAGACTTATTTAAGGGGAGATTAATAAATTTCATTTCCCTAAACTCATTCAAATACAATGGATTAGGATATACTTCCATATAGTTTAAATCCGTAATCTCTGTCAAGCTAAAACGCAGCTTGTTGAAATTATTCGGTATCAGATTACCTGATAAATCTTTTATATTTCTAACTGTTAAGTAATAGGGTTGGTTACTGTATTTCAGGTTTTCCCTGAATGTTACTTTGACCTTATCAGACAGATAAAACAAAGAATCTATGCTATTGTTCATATCCAGACCAGGATTTTCCAGAAAATAATTGCCCATATTAAGAACTGCATTTTCCTCAACTTGCTCAGAAAAAATAAGTTCCACATTTTTTCTGTCAATTACTCTGATACTGTCCAGCCGAGGTGCCTGTATGTCGTTTTCAAAGGAAACTGCATAATTACTGTCGGGAATTGGCGTTCCATTGAATGCTCTAAGATTTTGAAAGTTTAAACGTAAGGGGTATACATCCTGTAAAATATGGGGAAGTGTCAAGAGTACACCATAATTGTTGGAAACCAGATTAACAGAAGTCGGATATTCTCCGTTACTCAACCTGAAATTAGAATTCTCATTAATGTCCGGATGCAGAGGTTTGTTAAATAAAAGTTTGAGATTCTTATTCCCGCTGTTCGTTAATGAAACAAATTGCGGAACTGCCCCGGTAGTTAATGCTATTATCGGAGTTGTGTAGCTTTCCTGAACCGGGAAAGTGTTGTTTACCGCGGTTACATAGTATCTGTAACTTGTCATATTAACCAGATTACTGTCAATATAGGATGTTTCCTCGGTAAAACCAAGATTATTCCAAGAGCCCAAAGAATCCTGACGATATATCTTATAGTATTCTGCATTTGTGGTTGACCAGAATAATTTCACTTTATTTTCATTGAGAGGATATCCGTGGAAATTAGCAGGAGTCGGGGGAGTGTCGTAAATAGTATTAGGACTGAGTATCGTTGCACGAAGCTGGTTACTGATACCTTTATTGATGATCAGCATAGAATTGCTATTTCCATCATCATCTGTGGCAAAAACCTGATATGTCTTCTGGGATGTTGTAACATAAGTCGGTGTTATTGTACTGTCAACCAAACTGCAAATATACATATTGGGAGCCAGTGCCAGAACTAGTTCATCTTTACCATCGTGATTCAAATCAGAAGAAGCAACAGAATTCTGAGATGTTGTCACTGCTGAAAATTGGATTGAAGAAACGGGAGCATAGCTCTTCAGAGCATCTGCTTTGAACATGGTAAACTGCCAATAAGTAGTTTCAGGATTATTGTTCTTTTCATATCCGCCAACCACAAATTCCAAGGTTCCATCACCGTCATAATCACCCTTGGTCAGGTAATAAGTATTCTTAACAGGCATTCTGTAAGACCACTGCAAATACTTGGTTGAATCGGCCACATTTTTAACATTAAAGATCATGATATCACCATCAGTATCTGCTGTGATGATATCCGGAATATTATCATTGTCAAAGGCAGTGTTAAAATTGTCACAAAGCACTTTTGACACAAAAGAATTTCTCTGAAAGGTTGTACTCGTATTGTACAAGCGTTTCTCGTTCACAATTTTCCTATTCTCAATTTTAGCCAAATTAATCAGTCTTTCTGTCGGATAATCCTGAATATAAGCTATTTCCTCATTATCGTCTGCATTATAATCAACAAAAGCAGCTCCATAAACAGAGTTTTTATCGTCTTCAGGTGCTATTACATAGGCATTCTCCACAACCTGATTAACTCCATAATAATGATAAAGACCAAGAACCGCTACTTTTAGACCTAAAATAAAATACTCTATATTTCCACTTTGACCGTTAAAAGGTTTACTTACATCCAATGGCCAGAATTTATCATCCTTGGACATGGTGTGTTTAACAACTATCGAGTCTCCTTGAAATTCATAAAACTTCACGAGATCGTTTTGATTGTCAACAATGTTCAAAGCTATTATTTCCTTAAAATTATTATTATCATAATCCACCAATTTTCCTATTGGGATCCAGCCGTTTCCAAGTACAGAAGGAATAAAAAGATTGCTTGGTACGGTTTCATAGGAGATATCTAATATGTCATAATAGACAGATGAATTTAAAATTAAGCCTGCGAGATTTGTTGCCGTAAAACTGTACGAATACGTTCCTTCGGGAATAGTATTGGGAAGAATAATTGTATGCATGGTGTCCTGAGCAATTGAACAAAATTCCTGGGTAAATCCCTCATTGTTGAATACACTCAATGTAAGCTTTACAATTTCATCAAAACTTGTCTTGATGTTGTATTGTTTCTCTGGCCCGTTATAACGAAAAGAAACCAATGGAAAACCTGGATCTAATTCAGGGGGAGTATGATCTATATAAATATTCTTGAAAATCTGGTATTTACGATTGTCCCGTGTCACAACCTGAACCCTGATCTTATAAACATTATCTGGCAAATTGGCATTAACAATGAAATGTGCCAAAACACCGTTCTCCACCTGCTCATAATACTTAAACTCAGAGTTATGCCCATCATTGACATTGTACCAGTCAATGATGGTTGGATTACTTTTATCTGTGTACATCACTGTATAAAAATTAAGATTTGGCACTTTAACTGTTCCTACAATATCAAAATCATCGGAATAACCGGCAAAGTCCCAGGGATTTGTTATTTCCAGGACATAATCAATATTGCTTTCCAAAAGTCGCTGGGTATTTAAAAGACCGTTTCCATACATATTATCAAATCCCGGTGTACCCAAGTCTATTGTCGAAGAAAATAGTTTACTTTTAACTTCTCCCAGACTTAAGCCAGGTGTATTTGATAATAAAAGTGCTATACTGGCTGTCACAAACGGAGCCGCCATTGAAGTTCCGGATAGCTTAAAATAAGTGTTCGTGCCGGTGGTATCATAACAACTGAGTATATTGTTTCCAGGTGCAACTATATCCAGATCCGGCCCATAACTGGAATATATAGAAAGAACCCTGGCTTCATCAACCGCACCCACACTGATCGTAGTTGCTAATCTTGCAGGAAAACTTACTTCCGGACTAGGTTCATTCCCAGCTGCTGCTACTATAATTACACCCTTATCATATGCATATTGACATGCATCTGCGATGATCGGTGAATAATTATTGTCACCCCAACTCAAATTTAATACATCTGCTCCCATATCTGTTGCATAAATAATGGCTGCAGCTGCATCATCATCTTCCAAATATCCTGCTCCCTGTAATGTTCTGAAACCTGCTCTTACTGCAAGAATGCTGATATTCCAGCACACACCTGCAATTCCCTGATTATTGTTGGTATCAGCTCCGATGATGCCTGATACGTGAGTCCCGTGTTTATTATCATCTGTCGGATCATTATCCGGAGTTAAAAAGTCCCCTAAGGCAATATCAGACATATTGGGAGCATCCGCAAAGTCCCAACCACGCCAGTCATCTATATATCCATTATTGTCATCGTCGATACCATTGCCAGATATTTCATTTGGATTATAATAGACATTTGTCTGTAAATCAGGATGATTAAACATTAATCCTGAATCAATCACACCTACAATAATTTGCCTTGTTCCTCTGTTAATATCCCAAGCCTGTGGGAGATTTATCATCTCCAATTGCTGTTGAGATATTTGCGTATCATTAGGTGTAATATATAAACTGTTCAAATAATTGGGTTGAATGTATTCAATTCCGTCATATTTTTTATTTGCTGCGTTTATGCTGTTCCAATCCAGATCATTATTGAATCTTGCGACTAAGAATAAATTATCTTTTTTGGGAGAAAGACTCTTTAAATTTGTTAAAGATTTTGCTTGCAAAAAGCTCTGAAATTCTTTGTTCTTGAATTTACCTTTACTGAATTGACTGGTCTTCTTTAGTTTGATGATCATCTCTCTGGGTACAAAATCCAAAGCAGAGAGTGAACAGATTAAGAATATTACACAAATAAGCAAATATGTCTTTTTCAAAAAATCTCCTAATATCTATAACTTAAACCCAACATATGTACATCGTTAAAATCATAGTCCATTGGTGAATAACTATAATCGAAAGACATTCTCTCATATTCTATCCCGATTCCGGCAGAAACATTCTCAAGATCATGATTAGTCTTATATCCTGCTCTTAAATTCAGCATCTTTAAAATTGTTAGTTGAGTACCTATAGCCGCTTGTACTTTAGGTTCATCACTATACTGAATCAGCTTGCCTTCCAGGAGTACTTTGTAATTGAGAGTATTAATGGAATGGGCAAGACCAATTTCACGGGTGTTCGGAATTTTTATCTTCTCTTCATTCATCTTGTTAGTGCTTCCCAGATGCTTCACATTAGCGGATACTGACAGATTATTGATGGGTGTTTGATAAATAATTCCCAGATCTGCTGCAAAACCCATAGCTGATTCAGTATAGATTTTTTCATACAACGTATGCACAGTAGAGCCAACACTGATGTCATTATTGATCTTAAACCCAAAATTCATGGCAACATCTAAATCCATCGGATGAAAATCACCTATTTCATCACCCAAATCATCTCTGCCTTCCAGACTGCCATAATCCAAATATCTCATGGCTAATCCAAATGCTGATTTTTGTCCGGAACTGCAGTAACCAATACTGTGGATGGTAGTGTCAAAAAGCCAGCTGTTTTCAGAAAAAGATACACTATTGTTATTCATATATAAATTAGCCGCAGGATTCTGCAAAAAGGAAAAAGCTTCCTTTCCCGCAAAATCTCCGGCACCACCCATTCCCTGTGCCGTGATACTTGTGTTGATCTTGACCATCTGCAAACCGTATTCCATCGATTTGTCGATCGCCTGAAGCGTTACTGATAATAAAAATACCAGTGTGATTGCTAAAAAATGTTGGATCTTCATATAAACCTCTTCTATCTCTCTACCGCAAATTTATTCTTTATTTGTTTACCTTCTGCTTCAAATATGGCGAAATATACACCAGATGAAAGCTTCTTCTTAATTAAATTCAATTCAAATATTTCATTCAGATATTTCTGGCAAAATTCTTTCTGCTCATAAATCATTTTCCCCGATATGTTATAAATCTTTATCTTTACTTCACAATTCCTACTCACCATCAGCCTGACCTTTAAATCCGAACTGTTAATAGAATTGTAAGGATTCGGGTATATGTAGCAATTATCCTGAACAAAGATCTCACTCGTCTGGTAGATGTTCGTGTTCTGACTGAATAGATAACTGCCTGTGCGGGAAAGATTAGCATATTCATAAGTATTGGATAAATCAACATCATTACCACCTTTTGAGGATAATTGATTCTTGTAAATATAGCCATTATCTGTGGAAATATAAGCCATCAGTGTGTCATTTTGATTGTAAAGCACAGGATAATTCCTAATGAAATCCGGGTATGCCGTAGGATACATAGATTCTGTTTTAAAATCAGAACTCCATTTCGATAATTGATTATGTGACTGTGTTCCAAGAACAAACCTCTTGCCGTCAACTGTAAACCCGACAGCCCCACCAACTACGTTTACGGAATCTTCCAAAATTGGTACAGGACGATTGTTGATCTGCCGACCCGAATAATCAAATACTGCCAACTTATTCTCTCCCCCAATTATTATCTCAGTATAACCATTGCCGTCAATATCATAACACGAGGGCAAAGATATGGATTTGAGAGGGATGTCTCTTTCAAATTGTGGTATCATTCCCATGTGACCAAGAAGAAGAATTAATTTCTTATCCGCTGTTACTATAACATATTCAGAATATGGTAAACCACTCTGCATTACTGCCTGTAATAAATACAACGGTGCTGAAGTTTTATTGACAGAGTATTCAAGTGTAGTCAGATTATGGTTGGGAATGTCGTACTTGCATACATGATAACTGGAATCCGGAGCTTGAACCATAAATGACAGATCATTGTCATTAGTTTGATCTAAAACTAAATTAGCTACAATTTTGTTGTTTACCAAAATTATGGAATCTTGTACAGCTAAGTTGTAGAGCCCGTTTTGCATACTCAGGTTATAAATATATATTTTATCCGCTGAACTTGTTCGGACTGCCGCAATTAACCTGTTCTTATAAGCTATTGGTGCACTTATCCAATCTGCCTGTGCCCAGGTTTGTTTCAATTCCGGAGCTTTTGTATCGGAATTCATTAAAAATAGTTGAGCTCCATATTGCTCATCATAGGTCGGGATAAAAAATACATCTTCCCATTTGGACCAGATTTTTGTGATCGGAGAAATTCTGCTGGAAGTAGATAAATTGTTATTCTCCCAATTGACGATTAAACCATCAGGATAAAAAGCAAAAATATTATTAACTCCGTCATGGTTTTCTACGGCTAAAGGATAAGGTGATATACCTCTTTGATTGCTGTCCAGCTTCCAGTTGAAGCGTACAGAAAAAGTCATCACTGTGTCAATAGCACCGATATTGTATATTTCGACAGGAATCCCGCCATAATAACTTTCTGCGGTAGGATAAGACAGTCTGAGACTGTCCTCTGGATTTTTGGCTAACCCAAAATAGGTGTTGTTGCCCTGTCGGAATGCATCAAAGGGTGATCCTCTTCTGTAAGGATCAGGATAATTTGTGTCCATGTGCTGTATCTGATCTGCTTCTTCCAAATCCACACCTTTATGATTGGCATCCCCATTCACATAGTTATAATCAAAAGTTGGTGTAAATGTAGCATTGATAATATTCTCATCAATATGCCATATATAGAGCCCCGATCCGTCAGCGATAATCGGATTATCCGGTCCGCCTAATCCTGGACAGAAAAAGTCCCATTCACATCCCTTATAACTGTTCTCCATGAAATTAAACTTGGGTGCCCCACTCGGATATGTGTCCTGTTCGCCATCAGGTAATAAAGGAAAATCAAACCCGATCACATCGGAATTGGTAAAATTCTGCTCGCGATTCTCTATTAAAAAATACTCTTTTTCTGAAATATTGATTTTATATACTGTAGGTATAATCGGATCCTTGGTTTGCGGATGTGCTAATAACAAATCAGTAACCGAATTGTTGATCTCCACCGGCTCTTCCCAACCCAGATAACATCTGGACCAGGCTTCAGGCAACGGTGGAACATTGCCCAGTGCATTCCAGGAACCTGTTCCCATTACCCCAAAATCTCCGATACCGGCTGAACTGCCATTGTCTGAATTCGTGTCAAACAACGTGGGAAGACCCAGTAAATGACCGAACTCATGTGCCAATACTCCCAACATCCCAAATACAAGAGTGCTTATATCCTCATATTCCGGATAGTAAGATTGCCATTCTGTTTCTGGACATACTACCAGCTCTTTTATATACTTCCCGTCGTTTGTCGGTAATCCGGGAAAATTGTCATTGTTCGGGTCAAGACCCTCCTGCAAGTCACGGCGACTGATAAACGTAGCCCACATTTCGTCTAATCTGCGGTCAAAAAGATCTGTCTCCTGCCCTGCTCCGGCATGGAAAATTATAAATGAATCATATAGACTGAAGTCCAATCCTTTAGCATCAGCCAGCTCCACAATTTCTTCAGCAAACATGGCTACACGTTCCGTCGAATTATCATCATCACCATAAAAACCCATCGGTCTGGATAAAACAATTACAGAATCCCATACTGTGGAACTTACTTTGAATTTCCCGCGGGAGGCATCCATGTAATAATCTTTTAAATGATGCATATAACGTTCAAAATATGCCTTATCATGCGGAATGGAATCCGGGTAATCTGGTACTAAATCAAACTTTGTATCCGAGAATTCCACCCTGATCACTAACGTGGAATCAGGCAAATTCTGCATTCTGCTGTTCTTGTCAATCTTGAAAACTTCTGAACTCTGACTCCTGTCCTTGTGCTGTACGTTCTTCTTCAAAGGATGTGCAGGTACTGCGTAAATGATTGTGAGAAAAAAGATTGCCACGATTACTGTCGAAATACACTTCTTCATCAAATCTCCTTATTATTATGAAACAAATACCCTCTAATTCAATTTTGAATTAAGAGGGTATTTTAGGAGGGCGTATATTTGAGAAAACCAATATATTAAATATTGCCGGACATGATATCTTTATCATTACATTTGCATATATTCCGAAACTCATATTTGGGAGCCCAGGTATCTGCTTTTGAATTCCTGCTAAGAATAAGTTTTATCTTCTTCATCTCTGAATTACATACCGGACAGAACACCTTTCCTTCTGCACTTGTCTCATGTGCTAACTTTGCTGCAAAGCTTTTTCCTTTACCCATGATTCCTCCTTATTTTGTAAACAATAAAAATTTAAAGCGGATTTATGTCAAGAAAATCTCATCCCCCTCACTCTATAACCTTTCCTATATCTAACTACTTCCCCCGATAAATGTTACAATCTAACTCTTCCTTTTTCACATATTCCTGCTTTTTTCTGAAAAAATTCCCGATTTACACTGTATTATCTTACGCCTGACATGTCCTACTTGTCCGACCCGTCAGATCAATTTCCATCCTTAATCCTTCAATTCTCCTCTCGTCCATACAGTTCATATAGTCCAGTCCTTAATCCTCAGTTGCTTTTTCTTTCCCCAACTGCCCCCTGCCTACTGCACACTGCCTACTTTCTCCTTAGTACTTGCCTGCGGGTTTTCTCTTTTCTCAGAACTATCAATTACCAATTTTCCAATTGAATATAGTCTGCGAGTTTCAACAATTCCCCTTTCTCCCATTAATGATTAATAATTGATAATTAATAATTAAATAACTGCCTGCGGGTTTATCCCTTTCTACAATACCGCCACATTATTGCTTCAGATCTCGTAATTTGTCCGTGTTAGTCTGTGATAGTCCGTGTTCCGAAAAACGTCTCTTTCTCAGCCTAATACAAAAAAAAGGGTGCAATCTCTTGCACCCTAATCTCTTCACTTGTTACACGTCACATGTCACATGTCACTTGTTACAAGTCACTCGTTACTTCATCAGCAACATTTTCTTAATTTGTGTCTTTCCACCCGATGTTAATTTGGAGAAATAAACACCTGATGCTACTTTCTTATTGGAACTATTCTTGCCGTTCCAAACGACTTTATGTCCACCCATCGGCATGGTTTCATTAAGCAGAGTCTTAACTTTCTGTCCTTTGATATTATAAATAGATAATTCAACTTTGCCTTCTGCAGGAATGCTGAAGGAAAGAGTTGTTTCAGGATTGAAAGGATTAGGATAATTCTGATTTAAGGTCATGATTGCTGCTGGTGGTACAACACCTAAATGTTCACCTGTCATGATTGACTTCAGAAGTGCCTGGGTATTTTCAGAATGCTGTTCCATTGATGGTGGGTTTAAATTACTCAACATCCCTTTTGCTTTTCCTGCAGATTCCAGGTAAGTGTCACCAATGTCAATTACTGCATAACAGGAATCTTCATAAGTTGGATTGTTCATTAATATACTTTCATAGTAATTAATAGCTGAAGAGTAGTTTCCTGTATATCTGTGCATTCTTGCCTTAGTGTTGAGAAGTGCATTTTGAACTATTGGATTTGTATCTACAGCTAAACGGGCTTCAAGGTATGTGCCCATTTCTTCAAGATTGTCAGTGTTTTTATAACAATTAAGAAGAGCAGATGCAGAAATAACCTGTTCTATTTCGATAGTATCTTCAACACATGACTTAAACAAAGGAATAGCTTCTGCATATTGTTTTTGCTCTAATGCCTGACAAGCCTGCTGGAAAACAGTCATGTTTTTAGCAAAAGGTAATGTGTTAATTGCACTATCCCAAGGATCATATCTCATTAAAGTAACATTAGAGAACTTTGCTCTTAACCCTATTTCATCATTTGTTCCCCACCAGTTGTTTCTGCAGTTTATGTAAGGTACTCTACCGCCAAGGCCTATTTGAACATTGTAAGTACTATTGTCAGCAAAATTATTGTGATAATAATCCAGACCAGGAGAAGAAGAACTGATGTATAACCCGCTTGTATTTGAACTCATTGTATTTGTGCCATTTCCAGAGGTGAGTCCAAACGCAGTAGTTGTGTTGTTATAGCAGGCACTGCCATAAGTATTGTTCAACATTTTGTTAGCAAAAATTCTTACATCTGTATTATAGAGACTGATACCTATCCGATTATTAGTTAATAAATTATAACTGATTGTATTAGGTTCTCTACTCGCAATATACATACCAATATCAGCATTATTAATATCTGTATAAGAAACAGTTGCTTTTGCTCCACTGGCAACATTAATTCCTGTCCAGAAGCTCTTGGTTGTTGTTGGACACATACCTGTGAATTTGATTCTGTTACTGCTTGTCCCGGGAGCATTTATTATACCAGCCACATTGATTCCATAGTTGCCTGCTACTCTTATTTCTACACCAGGTTTGATATTTATACGACTGGTTGCTGGAATCGTAATATTGCTTGTCATTATCGCATCATAACTCAGATCAAAAATTGTGGGTATTGTTGCAGGAATTGCTTGATAATATGACCCTGTGGCTCTGTTGTTGTTTTGAGACTGTGTCCATTCATCTGTATTTGACTTGGAAAGCGTATATACATATCCGTTGCCCGCTGCATCAACTATGAACAGATTTCTGGTATTTGTCCCTAAGGTACCTAAAGCAACATCCTGAATAGTTTCCCATATATTTAAACGCATGGGCATCTGCTCATTCTGTGTTTGGTTATAAAAATAAACTCCACTATTTCTTACAGTAATAAAATACTGTTGAGTATCAGTTCCAATAGCTCCAATTGATTTTGGAACAAATCCTAAAAACAGATGAACTCCCCACATGGGATCATGATTATCTGTCATATACCTGATAAAATCACCATTCTCTTCATCCATGATGCGTTCGTAAACAGTACTCATTATTTCAACTCCAGGATTATCGTCACAATTAGCTGCTAACAAATACGGAGTAGGCATAGAACCACCAAAAATAATCTCTGACTCACCATATGACCATATTTCCTGTGCTGTTGTTGTTGAATAATCATAACAATAGTCATGGTATATGGTTGTTGGATCATTGTCCGGTTGAATTATATGACTTCCACTAAAACCAAAGCCAACATAAATCCTGTTATAACCTAATACCTCTCCCTGTAAGTTTGGTTTTAAAAGAACAATATTCGTAATTTTTTTGTCATTTATTGTAATACTGGTTGGAGGTGCAATTGATGTTGCAGTATTAGTTATTTGACCTGTTTGATTTGAATAATTGTAAGTATAATCAATTTTGTTCAAGTACAGGTAATCTGTTGTTTCATTTTGAGTCATTAAAACACCTTTCTTCTTATCATCAGTATCTACTTTGCCAACTGATAACAAGCTAAAAGGTACTTGACTCGGAATACTCAGATTAAAGTAAGCATATGTATTTGATGGTGTTAAAGCATACATAAATAAAGTTGTACTGGCTGTGAGAGATGGTTTTCCGCATCCAATAATCTCAAGTCTGCCATCGTTATTCACATCTTCAACTGAAATGGAATGCACTGTTAATGCATTTGCCTGAGTGGTTAACAAATTACCATTATAATCCCAAATGTAAAGTCCAACATTATTCACAAATGCAATTATTTCTAACTTTGAGTCACCTGTAATATTTGCAAAAACAGGTTTACATGTTATTTGATTCTCTTGCCCTGTTTGAATTTGTAGAAGAGTATTATTCTTATACAAATAAATTGACGAAAAATCGCTTAATGCGTTTGAAGCAAATGCCATATCATCTATTCCATTTAAATCAACATCACCAACAGTGATCTTACTTGAAGGTAAACTGTTTGTACTAAAAACAGGAACGGCTGCTGCCGGGTAAACGGGGATTGTAAAAGTTGTTGTTGTTGTTGGGTATCCAGGCACTGCAAGTGCTAAATCAAATGTTACTTCACATGGTGTTGTAACATTAAAATTTATGCTGAATGCTGAATTGCTTAGTTGAGTTGAATACTGTCCAATACTGGGCCATGTTATACTATTAGTGTCGATCAGCACATAGGGATTTGTACATGTAAGTGTTCCTGTTACAGTATTGTTTGTATTTATCCACCAGTTCTTCAAATCAATGGAAACCATTACTTCATGCTCTTCACATTCTACATATCCGGTACCATTACCCAAAATATCATCTACTACAACTGAGTTAATTCGAAGTGCCGGTTGTGTTATGATACTCTGATTTAACGCTTTTGCAAGGTTGAGTCTGCCTGCACCATAATTATTTGACGTAAGAGCAGTTCTTGATATGTCATCACATGTGCCGATTAGTCTTTGCATGATTTGATCATTAGTCCAGGTCGGATATCTGCTTTTCATTACTCCCACAGCTCCTGCTACTAAAGGAGCAGACATTGAAGTTCCCATCATACGTCCATAATTATTGGATACTCCGGGATACATAGAAAACAGAATATCCTGAGGAGTGGTTGACAAAATTTTTGCATTTGTATCTCCACCGGGAGCTGTAATGCTAACTTGTGAACCTGTATTTGAATATGATGCTATCTGATCATTTGAATTTGAACTTGCTATGGGATAGACACCCAAAAAACATGCCGGATATTTTGGTGATGAATCCAAACTGTTTCCGTTATTACCGGCGGAAGCAATAAATACAGGAGCTGGAGTCACTGTGTCTTCATTGATAGACGTGATGATATCCTGAAAAGCCTGACTGTAAGAACCGCTACCAAAGCTCATGCTGATTACATTTGCTCCATACAAATCTGCAAACTCAATACCATGTAAGACCAATGAAGTAAATGTTTCGGAATCTGCTCCACCTTCGTGAAATACTTTGATACTCATAATTTTGCAACCATTGTTCGGAGCATATCCGCCGGCAATGCCTGCAACGCCTGTTGAATTATTGATCATACCTGCCGCTATTCCGGCACAATGTGTTCCATGTCCCATATGATCCTGGGGAAGCATAATACTTTCATTTCCAACATTCAAAAGTGCTTTAATTACATTGAAACCATAATATTCCTGCCCGTCAATAGTTTGATGCCAAATATTATTCACAAGATCAGGATGGGGTGTATTGGGATATAAAAAATTGCCATAATAAACTGTGCCTAAATCTACTCCACTGTCTAAAATTGCTATTATTTTGGATGGGCTGCCATAACAAGTGGGATTCTGTGCTGGTGGTAAGTTAACTAATAATTCATTAAATCCAGTTTTAGACATATTCCAGACTTCGTTTGCATAGGTATCATTTGTATTGATGGCATCCATTGTATAAATGAAATCCGGCTCGGCATAAACCATTTCTGTACTTTTTCCAAATTCCGTAACTATTGCATTTACACTTTCTGTTGTATCAAATTCTACAAAATAACGGTATTTGTTAGATTGTCCAGGATTTTGACTGAAATACCTTGTAATTTTACTAATTTTAAAATCTTGAGATATAGCGTTAAACCAAGCTTTATTTGTTGTGATAGGTGAAACAGGATTTGTTACAGTTATTGCTGATGTTGTTCTGATGATGGCTCTGCCTTTAGCAAAAGTCAAAGCCTGAAAACATACTATATTCGCCAATAGCATCATTAGTGCTAAAAATAAGTGCTTTTTCATATTACCTCATTAAGGTTATTTTTTTGATTATTTCTTTTTCTTTTGTTTTAACTTTCAGTAAATATATTCCTGAAGTTAAATTTTTACAATCTACCTTATATTCAAATTTACTTACTCTTTGAATATTGGCATTATTTACCCGTTGTCCCTTCATGTTGTATAATTGGATTTCTTTTCCGGAATCTCCGGATGATTTGGAGAAAACTATGTTCCCTGCTTCCCGCAGTGGATTGGGGCTGATGGTGAAGTCTAATTCAGGTTCCTCTACATTATCTGCTGTACCTTGTTTTGCCTGCCAGGTGAGTAGAAGATAGGGAGATTCCGGGCTATATACAGAATTATGAGTCAATGTTTCATATATGTCAACATAATCTGCTAATTCATCATCATCGGTATTTACAGGAAATCTAAGTCTGTATTGAGAAAAATTCCTGTTATTATCAAGATCTTCCTGATAGTTATTCAATACTTCCAGACTCTTTCTGTGATAGGATAATGTATCAAAAATAGAGCCAATATTTTCTTGAAACGAAGTTCCGTTAAAATCAGTATAATCGAAAGTGTTTCCCATATTCACATGATCAACAATTAAGGGATAATCATAGACCAGATTCCCTGTTTCCCAGGTTGGCCATACATTGTTAGTGTCGTTTCCACATGAACCCCATAAACAGATACTAAGTTTAGCAGATGTCAACTCAAACTCAGAACCATGATCTACTACAGGAAAAGACATGTATGCTCTTGAATAAGTCCATGTCCAATAAATTGGGTTGTATGCATCTCCAATACTCCATATAGATCCAGAATGAGCTACTTGATAAAAGACTTGATAAGCATCAAAATCCATATAATAGACTATCATTCCGCTTAAATTATCAACACTTCTTAGAGTGTCTATGATTACTTCTTCTCGGGCTTGAATTATTGTTACTGCCATCAGCAAGATCATTATTAATACAGTTATTTTCATTTTTCCTCCAAATATTTTTATTTCAATTACTTACTTACTTATCCATAATCAATCATTTTCATGACAGCCTCCTTGGCAAGAAAAGAATTTTAAAAGATAACAGATAAAAGATAATAGATAATTTGAGTGTATTATATTCAATAAGAGTTTTATATTTGTTTGAGTGATTCGTATGTAGGCGTAATGTGCTGCAGTGTAAAAACTTAAATGTAAACGGGAAGGGGGAAGGTAAAGGAAACAGGATTGAGGAATTTGGATTGAGGATTAAGTAAGAGTTCCGGAATGTGGACAGAATAATACTGCTCTCAGCAGATGGCATTACATAGCCACAATAATCCTTCATATACTTTGCTCCAAAATTCTTTTTCGATGATGCAACATTGCCAAAGTTTAATTTTATTAGTCAAGTTAAATTATGGAAAATATTATTCATGTACATTTTAGTAATAGTTAAATGGCTATAGAATAAGTTTTTACAATATGAAAAAATTCTTGTAATTGCTTAAAAATGAATGGTGAATATAGTAAATGATAAAGTAGGATATTCATAAACATTGTAATACAATGAGTTAACTTATTATTTGTCTAATCATATTGAACAGAAAGAAATGCATAAGTACAAAGTCTAAAATGCTTTAAGTCTTTATTTATCTGTATTATGCGATACTATCTTCTTTTTGTACTTTGCTAAAACAATAGAAATGTAACCAGTACAAATAACAAAGTGAAAGTTGTAAACATTCAGGCATTAACATATAAAGTTGATTATCACTATTATTTGCTTTGATTTAGACACAATTAATCACAAGTAAAATGATAAATCCCAGCTAGTTACCCATGAAAATTATCTGAAAACAGGCCAAAAGTTGAATATTTTGGCAGATTATTTGTAATTACTCAGGTGAGATCTTTAGCTACAAGAAGCACAAAATTCCCCAAAAAGTAGAAATAGTATTTGAGAATTTTCGAGATTTGTTCTTAATCTTGTGCTTTATGTACCTTTTGTGGCAGTTAAGAAGAGTCTTACCACGAATTTTGCGAATTGAACCAATTAAGAGGGGAGAGATCTTTAGCCACAAGAAGCACAAAATTCCCAAAAAGAGAAGTGGAATTAGTGATTTATAAAGCTTCAAAAGTTAAAAAAGAGTATGAAAAGAAGACGAAAAGCAACTTTAAGAGTTTTAACTTAGTGTTTTTAGACTTGATTCATTAATTAGCTTCTGCCTTTTGAACCGACGAGACGTCAGTTATTCCCGGCATGGTTCTACTTTGGGCAGACGTGGGAGTCTGCCCCTACAAATCCCCTGACACCTGGCACCTTTCTCTTGTCCGTGTAAGTCCGTGTAAGTCTCCGTGTAAGTCCGTGTTCCCGAAAGTATTTTCACTTCCCAATTCTCAACTTTCAACTCTCAACTCTCAATTCCCCCAACTCCCCTCTCGTCCATACAGTCCATTGAGTCCATATAGTCCATATCAGTCCATTCACACCATTCACCATTAACCACTCACCCCCCCCCTCACATATTTCTCTTGACTTTTAATAACCCGGATCTTAATTTATGTCTTTTATAATGTATGTTATGAAGATGAGAGGTGAATTGTGCAAAATGAGACCCGAAAATTAATTTTACTGGTTGAAGATGAAATGATTACCGCGATGACAATCGAAAAAAATCTCAACACATTCGGATACGGTGTTCTTACTGCAAACTCAGGCGAAAATGCTCTTAAAATGATCCAAATTCTTCCTGAAATAAATTTAATTCTGATGGATATAGACCTTGGAACCGGAATTGATGGAACTGAAGCTGCGAAGCAAATTCTAAAAATCAGGAATTTGCCCATCGTGTTTTTAACCTCTCATGCAGAAAAAGAATATGTAGAAAAAGTGAAAGAAATCTCCCGCTATGGCTATGTGATCAAGAATTCGGGTGATTTTGTCTTACAATCATCTCTGGAAATGGCTTTTGCCCTATTTGAAGCAAACCAAAGCACCTTAAATGAACTGCAGGAACGCAGGAAAATAGAACAGGAATTAAGAAGTAGCGAGGAAAAGTACCGGTTATTTATTGAGAACTCCAGCGATGTGGTTTTTTGCGTGAACGAAAAGGGAGAGTATCAGTTTACAAACAAGGTTTTTGCCAATGCTTTCGGGAAGACTCCCGATTATTTTGTTGGGAAAACATTTTGGGATATTTATCCTCAGGCAGAAGCAGATCATCGTCAGGCAGCAAGTAAACGGGTTTTTGAAACGGGGGAAACTCAGTCCGTGGAAGTCTCTGTACCTTTACCCGACAGAACTCTTTATTTCTTGGCAAAAGCAAATCCAATTTTTAATCAAGAAGGTAAAGTCATCTTAAATTTGACCTTTGCCACTGATATTACAGAACGCAAAGTAGCTGAGGAAAAACTAAGATTAAGAGAATCTTATTTAACTGCCATCATTGAGAATCAACCCGGTTTAGTATGGCTGAAAGATTTAGAAGGGAGATTCCTGGCTGTAAATAAATCCTTTGCTTTATCCTGTGGGAAAACTCTGCAGGAAGAGGTTGTCGGAAAAACTGATTTCGATTTTTGGCCGGTTGACTTAGCGGAAAAGTACAGAAAGGATGATGCCGAAGTCATTAGAAGCAAGGCAGCTATTCATGTAGAAGAAGATATTCCCAAAAAGGGACATTCAAAATCGTTTGAGACTTTTAAAATGCCGATTCTTAATGAAGAAGGACAAGTTATCGGAACAACTGGTTTTGCTCATGATATTACCGCCCGAAAAATAGCTGAAGCAGATCTAATAAACAGTGAAGAACAGTTATCCTTTGTTCTGGATGCAACCAACGACGGAATCTATGACTGGAATATTGGTCGAAATTATGTATATTTCAGCCCACGTTACTACCAGATGCTGGGTTATGAACCTAATGAATTTGAACCTTCTTATGAGTCCTGGAAGAATTTGCTTCATCCTGACGATCTGTCAGACAGTGAACAAGCTCTGTTCAAAGCTATTGAGAACAAGTATGCTTATAATGTCGAATTCCGACTCAAAACTAAGAGTGGTGACTGGAAGTGGATAAATGGGCGTGGAAAAGTAATGGAATATGATGAAAATGATAAACCTTTGCGAATAATTGGAACTCATGTTGATATTAATGAAAGAAAGAAAGCGGAAAAGCAAATACAAGAAATAATTGATTATAATCCTATGTCCATTCAATTGGTTGATTTGGAAGGATACACTCTGATGATTAATTCAGCACATACAAAGCTTTTTGGTGCTGTTCCTCCTCTGGATTATACACTTTTTCATGATAAACAGTTAGATGATCAAGGTTTTAGAGAATTGATGGATCGTGCTATGACAGGAAAAATAACATATTTTCCTGATTTCATATATAATGCTCATCAGGTGAATCCCGATTTCCCGGATCAGCCGGTTTGGATAAGAATGGTTATTTTTCCCATTTTCGGAGATGACGGAAAGCCCGAACGCTATGTAGTTATGCACGAAGATATTTCTGAACAAAAAGCTGCCAAAGAAAAACTTTTTGCCGAAAAGGAAAGACTGGCAGTAACTTTGAGAAGTATCGGCGACGGCGTCATCACAACAGACACAAAAGGTAATGTCGTATTGTTGAATAAAGTAGCGGAAATGCTCACAGGCTGGACATCCTCAGAAGCTACGGGTAAACCTTTGTCCACAGTTTTCAATATTATTAACGAAACATCCCGTCTGACCTGCGAAAATCCGGCGGATAAAGTGCTCCAGACAGGGTTGATCGTTGAATTGGCCAATCATACACTTTTAGTGTCTAAAGACGGTTCAGAACGGATCATTGCCGATAGTGCTGCACCTATCAAAAATGCAAACAGTGAAACGATCGGCGTGGTATTAGTATTCAGGGATATGACAGAGAAACAGAAACTCATCGAAGCTTCCCAAAATAATCAAAAACTCGAATCTGTCGGCATGTTGGCTGGCGGTATTGCCCATGATTTCAACAACTTACTGGGAGGAATTTACAGTTACATAGATCTGGCAGTTGTAGAATCCAAAGAAACTCCTATTTCCAATTACTTATCACATGCTATGAATACAATAGATCGTGCCAGAGGCCTGACTCAGCAGTTACTCACTTTTTCTAAAGGCGGAGAACCCATAATGAGCAAGGGGAATCTTTTCCCGGCAATTCAGGACAATGTAAAATTTGCTCTAAGCGGTTCGAACGTATCAACCACATTTGAAATTCAGGATGGTCTGTGGCAATGTGAATTTGATAAGAACCAGATAGGTCAGGTTATCGACAATCTGATCAGAAACGCTCAGCAGGCAATGCCTTTAGGTGGAAATGTCTTGGTTTCTGCAAAGAATATTATACTGAATGCAGGAAGCAACAGTATTCTTCCAGAAGGCAATTATGTGGAATTAACTATTAAGGATAAAGGAATGGGAATACCGAAGGAAATGCTTCCCCGCATCTTTGATCCTTTCTTTACAACAAAATCACAGGGGCATGGTTTGGGTCTGACTATTTGTTATTCCATTGTGAATCGACACAAAGGGACAATTAACGTAGAATCTGAACTGGGTAGAGGAACAACTTTTCAGGTATTGCTGCCGGCAATCGCAGAGCCAGTCTGCATGAAAACTTCTTTAAAACAGGGTATTCATGCAGGAAGCGGTATTATTGTGGTGATGGATGATGAAGAATTGATCCGGGGTACTATGGATAAAATGCTGCATGTACTTGGATATTCTTCCTTGTTGGCTAAAGACGGCCAGGAAGCTTTAGATCTGATCATGAATGCTAAACAAACCGACCAGCAATTAAAAGCTGTAATCCTGGATTTGACTATTCCGGACGGATTGGGTGGAAAAGATATCATAGGAAAAATCAGAGCCATAGATTCGAAGCTACCAGTCTTTGTTTCAAGTGGTTATTCGATTGATCCTATCATGGCAAATCCTGAGTCTTACGGGTTTACGGCGAGTATCCCCAAACCTTTTGGTTTTAGCGATTTATCGGAAGTCTTTAACAGATATCTGAATAATAAATAAAAATACAATAGTTAAGTGTTATTGGAAGAAAGAGACACTTAATAGAACGCGGATGACGCAGATCAGGCAGGTGGTCGCGGATCGGAAGAGATATTTAAGATATTTTAGTAGAATTAGATTTGCTGAAGCCACGTTTCTTTGTAAAACCAGCCTTCAGACTGGTTCAATGGTAAGTCCTTGCCCTTGTAAAGGGA
>CAYQPF010000008.1:31655-74634 GCA_964419225.1 uncultured Candidatus Cloacimonadota bacterium
GGGAGAAAAACTCACCCCCGGCCCCTCTCTTGCAAAGAGAGGGGAGTGAAGAGTATTTGTCAGGCTTCAGTCGCCAGGCGGTAGTAGGGGAAAATGTGAAATTTTTAGCAGAAAGGAAGGGAAATGCTAAAGATATTAATTGATTTAAGTTATAATCTTGGAATACTGATAGCTTTCAGTATTATTTCGGGATTTCTTGGCCAGAGATGGAAACCAGGAAAACTTTTATCCCTGTTACAGGGACTTCTGTTTGGCTGTGCTGCTATGATTGGGATGCTGAATCCCCTGGTCTTAGGTACGGGTTTGATTTTTGATGGTCGCTCTGTCATGATCAGTCTGTGTGCCTTGTTTTTTGGTCCTTTAGCAGCCTTTGTATCAGGTAGTCTGGCTATAATATTGCGAATTACTCAGGGTGGTGTAGGCACTATCATGGGTGTTTTAGTAATTACAGCTTCTGCTTTGATAGGTGTTTTCTTTAATTGGAAAAACACAAAAACTCATAAAGAAATGAAGAGTAAAGATTTTTATATTTTCGGAATACTTGTTCATATAGCAATGCTAATGCTTACATTCGTTTTACCCGACGGCAGAGGAATAATTGTTTTTCAGCAAATCGGGTTGCCTGTTATTTTGGCATATCCTCTTGCTACAATTCTTATTGGTAGAGTTCTTGCAGGGCAGAAGGCCCGTTTGCATGATCTGGAAATGCTGCATGACAGTGAGGAGAAATTTCGCAGTTATGTCGAGAATGCTCCGATAGGAATATTCGTTTGTGATGAAACCGGCCGGTATTTACAAGTCAACCCTGCAGCATCATTTATTACAGGTTATTCCAGGGAGGAATTGCTTGAAATGAGAATTCCTGATCTTTTACCCCAAGAATCACTTGGGTTGGCAAAAGATCTTTTTCAGCTGGTAGCGGAAACCGGTGTGGCAAGTTCTGAGGTTGCTTTCCAGCATAAAAGCGGTCGCATAGGCATCTGGTCTCTGGAAAGTGTACGCCTTTCTTCCACCAGATTCATGGGGATGGTTATTGATGTGACAGAGCGTAAACAAATGGAAAATGCCTTGAAAGAGAGTGAGGAAAAACATCGGTTACTCATAGAAAATAGTCATGACATTATCTATCTTCTGACAGCTAAGGGAGATTTTACTTTTGTTTCTCCTGCTTGGACGACTCTTCTGGGGCATAATGTCGAAGAGGTTATTGGGCAATCCTTCATGAAATTTGTCCATCCTGATGATTTGCCAGCTTGTTTTGAATTTTTAAGAAAAGTGATAGAATCGGGGCAAAGACAGGAAGGAATAGAGTATCGTGTACAGCATGTGGATGGTACCTGGTTCTGGCATACCTCAAGTGCAGTTCCACTTAAAGATGACAATGGGATAGTTATCGGATTTGAGGGTACTGCCCGTGACATAACTGAGCAAAAAATGGCAGAAGTAGCTTTTCAACAAAGTAATCAAAAATTAGAAGCAATTATTGCAGCATCTCCGGATGGCATCGGAATGGCAGGGTTAGACGGTAATCTGCAACTGATGTCCAACAGACTTGCCACGATGTATGGTTATACTGAGGATGAAATTAATCAGTTAACGGGGAAAAACATATTTCAATTCATTGATCCTTTGAACCATAAGAAACTGTCTGAAAATATCGTAAAACTTCTTGCCGGTAAAGGAGAATATAAGATAAATGAGTATATAGCAGTTAAAAAAGATGGAAGCAGGTTTGATGTTGATGTTAATTCTACAGTTTTATTCAATTCCAAAGGTGAACCAGAGAGTATTTTGTTTGTAGAACGCGATATTACTCAGCGTAAAAAAGCAGAAGAAGAACTTAAACAAATATCAACCCGCCTTGCAATGGCTACCCGTGCAGGGGGAGTTGGAGTTTGGGACTATGATCTGATCAATAATGCTCTCTCTTGGGATGATCAGATGTTTGTTCTTTATGGAATCGAAAAAAAGAATTTCAAACATGCTTATGAAGCCTGGCTGGAGGGAGTTCATCCTGAAGATAAATTCCGGGGTGACTTGGAAATTCAATTGGCAATTCAGGGAGAAAAAGAGTTTGATACAGAATTCAGGGTGACCTGGCCCGATGAATCTGTCCATAATATCAAGGCAATTGCCACGGTAATCAGAGATGAAACAGGGAAACCCCTGCGTATGATCGGCACAAACTGGGATATTACCAAACAGGAAGAAGAAGCAAGGGAACTCATGACAGCAAAGGAACAAGCCGAAAAAGCCAATAAAGCTAAATCAGAATTCCTGGCCAATATGAGCCATGAGATCAGAACTCCTCTTAATGGAGTTATTGGTTTTACTGATTTGCTTCTGGATATGAAATTAGAGCCCCTGCAAAAGCAGTATGTAAAAAATGCCAGTATTTCTGCTCATTCATTATTGGGAATTATCAATGATATTCTCGATTTTTCTAAAATTGAATCAGGTAAACTGGAAATAAACGAGATAAAGTGTGATTTAATCGAATTATTAGAACAAACTATCGACATTGTAAAATACACTGCAGAACAAAAAGAATTGAAATTAATATTAAAGATACCTGAGAATATTCCGCGATATGTGATCTTAGATCCTGTCAGAGCCCGTCAAATCCTGATCAATTTACTGAATAATGCCATAAAATTTACTGAAAAGGGTGAAGTTGAACTCGGTATTCATTTTGAAGAAGATGATACAAACCACCAGAATAAGGAATACCACAAAACAGGAATATTCACTTTCACAGTAAGAGATACTGGGATTGGTATCACACAGGAAAATCAAGCTAAATTGTTCAAAGCATTCAGTCAGGCCGATACTACGATTACCAGAAAATTTGGAGGAACCGGTTTAGGACTTGTTATTTCCAATATGCTTGCTGAAAGGATGGGTGGTGCTATCAGGATGGAAAGTGAGATTGGAAAAGGAAGCAGGTTTATTTTTTCTGTAAGAAAAGATTATGCTGTCACATATGAATCTCATACTGAGAAGGAAACTGTGGTAGTAATTGATCAGCCTGAAAACGATACTCCGATCATTCATGCATCTGATTTGGGAAATTTCCTGAAGGTAAAAATACTCATTGCTGAAGATGTAAATATAAACATGGTTCTGGTAAAAGCCATTATATTTAAGATGCTTCCGGAAGCACAGGTCAGTGAAGCCCAAAATGGACTTGAAGCCCTTGCCAAATACAAAGAAGAAGTCCCAAATATTATATTAATGGATATTCAAATGCCTGAAATGGACGGCTATACTGCCTCAAGAGAAATTAGAATAATTGAACAGAAAACCGGTATTCATACACCTATTATTGCATTGACTGCCGGTGCCGTTGTGGGGGAAAAGGACAAATGCCTGGAATACGGTATGGATGATTATTTGACTAAACCTATTGACCCTTTGACCCTGAAAAATATCTTGGTAAAATATTTAAAACCTGAAAATGGGGGAGAAAAATTGAAACAGCAAACACAAATCAACCAGATACATTTTGATATAGAAAAATTGAAAAGTAAAATCGCATATGATGAAGATCTTCTGGATAATTTATTTGCCAAAGTCTTAAGTTCTTACCCGGAAAGTATTGAAGAAATTACTTTATCAATCAGGGAAAATAATATCAGCAAGGTTCATAAAATTGCCCACAGATTAAAAGGTTCGGCTTTGAGCATGTGCTTACCTGTTTTGGCAGAATATGCTATTCTGATAGAGGCTACTGACGATCCTCTAAAACTTGGAGAATTACAACTGCAGTTAACTGCTGAATGGGAGATAATTCGGCAGATTGTTGAAACAGCTCATCAAAAGAGATCTTGATCTATGTAAATTCATCGGGTTTTATTTGACAAATATAGTTGTATAGTTATCTTTATTTAAGGAGATATTAGTGGGAAAAATTAGCAGTAAATTTAGCAGTTCCTTACGCCGGGTTTTTATGACAGTGGTTGTAATTATTTATTCAATTACTGTTATTGCTTCGCTTTTTGCTTTTTTTCTAAGTACAAAAAAAATCAGTACGGAATATGTTAATCGTTACGCTATATCCCAAGATTTGCTGGAAAAAAATAAAATTCGAGCTTTAGTTGACAGGGAACTTGCCCTAAGTAGAAAGCTGGCGGATGATCCTCAAATTCGCAAATGGATCTTAAACGAAGCGAATCCACTTTTACGGAAGAATGCGGAAGAACAGTTGTTGAGTTACAAGAAATATCTTGGATCCGGAACGCAGTTTATTGCTATACGTTCGAGTAATAATTACTTCATTAATGACATTAAGAAGGTGGGAAAAGTTCTGGAAAAAAGCAATGAAGGAGACAGATGGTTTTTTGACGCCATTAAGGCAAATCAGGATTATTCTTTAAATGTTAATTTTGATTCTTTGACTGATGATGTAAGAATTTGGATAAATGTTCTTGTGCGGGATAATCAATCTAATGCTATCGCTGTTGCAGGGTGCGGGATCAGTATTTCCGATTTTTTGGATAAATTGGTTGTACATCAGGAACCTGGCTTAAATACAATTATTATCAATTCTGCAGGTGAGATTCAGGCACATAAAGACAGAACAATTATTGAGCATAATGGCCGGGTGAAGAAAGATTCGGATAAAACTACTATTTACAACCTTATTTCTGATCCTTTGGAGCAGGAAATCTTAAAAGCCAATATTCTGAGAGTAGATCATAATGCTCAAATTCAGTTATTCTCACTCCATTATAATAAACAAAAAGTTGTCGCTGCCTTAGGAGCAATCCCGGAATTAGGTTGGTATAACCTTCTCCTGGTTGATGAAAACAGTGTGATTGGACTAAAGGATTTCCTGCCTTTGGCTTTAGTTTTATTGATTTCAATTCTCCTGATTTTGGCAAGTATTGTGATTATTTTTAACCGTTTGATCCAGACACCCTTGAGCTCATTAACTTCGATGGCAGATGTGGTTGCTAAAGGATCATATAATACTACCATACCTGTTTTAAACAATAATGAAATTGGGAAATTGAGTCAGTCTTTTAATACGATGACCTCTGAGATTCGAAGATATACCGGCAATTTGGAAACGATGGTCGAAGAAAGAACCTTGGAACTTAAAACAGCTAATCAGAATTTAACTCAGATTCAGAAGAGAGTTATGGATTCGATTCAATATGCAAAACTGATTCAGGGATCTTTTCTCCCTTCCCAAACTGAAATGGGAAAACATTTTGCAGAGAATTTTGTTATTTTTAATCCTTTAGATATTGTGGGAGGAGATTTTTATTTCTTTAGAGAAATTGAAGACGGTTACTTCGTGGCCTGCATAGATTGCACAGGGCATGGAGTTCCGGGAGCTTTTATGACGATGATGGTGAATGCTCTTTTGAATCGGGTGATAGAAACGAATCAGGATGAGACCCCGGCCCAATTACTGGAGAAACTGCATCTTCTGGTTCAGGATACGCTCCGCAGTAAATCTGAAACCAAACATCTGGATAACGGTTTGGATATTGCTCTTTGTAAGGTGTCTAACTCTGCCAAGACACTGCAATTTGCCGGAGGAGGTCTGCCTTTAATAATTGCTTGTGAAGGTCTTGTTAAAGAAATTCCCGGAGATTTTCTGCATCTTGGATTCAGTATCAGGAAAGAGTATCAATTTACAAATCATGAAATCTCTTTAGATGAGGATTATACTTATTACCTTATCACAGACGGAGTTCTTGATTTGCCTGGCGGAGAAAAAGGTTTTGGTTTGGGTCGCAGTACCTTGATGGAAATTATAAAAACCCGGCAAAGTTTTGATTTGGAAAAGCAAAAGTTAAGTTTTATTGAGGTTCTGGATAATTATCGGGGCACTTATGCACAGAAGGATGATCTGGTCTTTCTTGGTTTTAAGCCAAAAGTATTATTGTAACAGGAGGAGGTGTTTTAGATGCAAAACCTTTTGAAATTGAAAGAAGAATTTTCCAGTCAGGGAATTCTGATCAGCTTTAATGGCTCTTTTAGCCACAGCATTATTGAGGAAATTGGGAATGCTACCAAGAAATACCTGGAAGGTGAACAATTGGCTAAAGGTGTGATCACAGATGTATTTGCTGTTTATATTGAGCAGACCCAGAATGTTAGTAATTATTTGAAACGCAGAAATATTCAGACAGGTTGTCATAGTACAGCTATTGTAATAATCAGCAACAGAGAAGAAAGTTATACAATATGTTCCGGAAATAGTATTCTAAAAGAGGATGTTCCGGAGTTGGTTAATTATCTGGAATTTATCAACAGTTTAGATAAAGATGGTTTGAAAAAAAAATATAAAGAACAACTTCATAAACCGGTTACTCCCGGTGCCTTGGGAGCCGGACTTGGTCTGCTGGATATTGCCAGACGGGCTTCCTCCAAACTGGAATTTCAATTTGAACCTCAGGATAATGAGTTTGACTTTTTTAACCTCTTCATAACAGTTAAAGGATGTGCATTATGTTAGACATTCAGGCAAGTGGCACTTCACCCCGTGTTTTATTTGATGAAATTGATCAGATTCTCTTGATAGAAGGAGAGTCTTATCCGGAGAATTCCTTCAGCTTTTACGAACCGGTTTTTGACTGGTTTCAACAGGAATTTCCCAAATACAAAAAGTTTCAGTTGCAAGTCAATATCAGCTATATGAATTCTTCCAGTACCAAATGTCTGCTGGATATTCTGGATATTTTGAATGAGGCTGGTCAACAAGGCAAAAAAGTATCTGTGACCTGGTTTTATGAAAAAGACAATCATCGTTCCTTAGAGTTGGCTGAAGAATTTAAGGAAGACATGGAAATTCCTTTTCATATTGAAGCATATGTACCAAATTAGAGGTTTTATGAACAAACGAATACACGAACCACTGTATGAAAATCTTTTAAAAATCCTGCCTGAATTGGAAGGTGACAAATCATCAACCGGAAAAGAATTATATACACTTGCCAAAGCCTATATTAAATTATCCGACAGATTTTCTAAAGTAATGGAAATAACGGATAAGAATCAGGCGGATCTCATCAGTGTGAGTCATAAATTACTTGAATCTCAGGAAGAATTAACAAAAGCAAAAGAAGTAGCGGAGCAGGCTAATCAGGCAAAGTCAGAGTTTTTAGCGAAAATGAGTCATGAGATAAGAACCCCACTCAATGGAGTTATTGGTTTTACAGACTTATTAATGAACCTTACTCTTGATCCTTTACAGAAACAATATGTAGAGAGTGCAAATATTTCTGCTCATTCTTTGCTTGGAATAATCAACAATGTACTTGACTTATCCAAAATAGAAGCAGGAAAACTGGAACTGGAAGAAATTGAAACTGATGTAGTAGAATTGCTTGAAGAAACTATAAGTATTATAAAATACTCTGCAGAGATGAAAAACCTCTCTCTAAACTTGAATATTCCCTCCAATCTTCCCCGGTTCATCACTATTGATCCGGTAAGGTTAAAACAGATTTTGCTCAATTTGTTGCATAATGCGATCAAGTTTACCGAGAAAGGAGAAGTTGAACTAACAATTCAGTTTGCAGAAATTGATTCTGCCCAATTAGATTCTGACATGGGAAGTTTTACTTTCACGGTAAGAGATACAGGAATTGGTATTTCGCAAGAAAACCAGAGAAAGTTATTTCAAGAGTTTATTCAGGCAGATCCTTCCATTACCCGCAAATTTGGTGGTACCGGGTTAGGACTTGTTATTTCGAATCTATTGGCCGAAAAGATGGGTGGAATAATCCATATGGAAAGCGAATTTAATGAAGGCAGTAAGTTTAGCTTTTCCATTAAGGCTTTATTCAAATATGGTGACACCTTGGCAGTGCATGAAATCAAAGATGATAAGCTCTTTCCTATTGCCGAAAAAGATTCTTACTTTAGAAACTCGCTTAATAAAGGGAAATTGAAAATTCTTATTGCAGAAGATGTGCCACTTAATATGCTTTTAGTATCTGCACTAATTCGGAATATATACCCTTATGTTGAAATGATTGAAGCAAGAAACGGTATTGCAGCAATTACAAAATATAAAGAGTTATCACCTGATTTGATTCTTATGGATATTCAAATGCCGGAAATGGATGGTTATACTGCTTCGCGGGAAATTAGAAAATTGGAAGAGGCATCAGGAAAACATATTCCGATTATAGCGTTAACTGCTGGTGTGATCATCGGAGAAAAAGATAAATGTCAGGAAAACGGTATGGATGATTATTTAGCTAAACCTATTCAGCCTTTGACTCTTCATACAATGCTGCAAAAATACCTTGGCTTGAGTGAAATTCCTGAAGAACCTGAGAAAAAACATCCTTTTAAAAAGGAAATTCATTTTGATAGTGAGCAATTAAAATATCAAATTGGAAATGATGAGGATCTTTTTAAAGTACTGATTGATAAAGTGATAAACACTTACCCAGTATTTTTGGAAGAGCTTAGTCAATCTTTGAGAAGCGAAAATCTGCAACAGATTAAAGCCAATGCTCATAAAATCAAAGGGGCAGCATTGAGTATGCATTTTCCTGTCTTGGCGGAATTAGCCGGTCGGATGGAAAAAAATAGTAATACGTACGAACTTTTGGCTTTATTAATCCAAATCCAGGTAGAATGGAAAGAAATTCTGAAGATCATTGAACCCATGCAGGACTGATGTGTTTTATTAGTGCCTTACAACTGAAATTCTTTCATTTTGGGGCAGAACATTAAAAGTCAAAACGGACTGTATGGACACAATGGACGGGAGATGGGAAAATCTTTTCTGTCTTATTAAACGATTAATTATTGACAAATAATCACTCTAAGCAAGAATTAGAATATAAAAAAATCTCATAGTGGAGGTAGTGATGAACACTCATGAATTTCAAGCTATTATTGATTTCGCTGTAGCCAGGGAACAGGAAGCAGTTACCTTTTATAATGAATTAAAGCAAAAAGCTGCTTTTGAAGCACAGAAAGAAATGCTTCAGGAACTTGAAGACATGGAAAAAGGACATATTGTGGTTTTTGAAAACATCAGAACAAAAGGTGTTAAAGAGGAAGATGTAAAAACTGTAAAGGATCTTAAGATAAGTGATTATCTTATTGCTCCTGATAAAGATCAGAAGAATCTCACTTATCCTGATATTATTTTATTAGCGATGAAGAAAGAAGAAGCTGCTTACAATTTATATTTAAAGCTTGCTGATGAAGTATCTGATACCGGATTAAAGACAGTATTCCAAAAGCTTGCCTCAGAAGAAGCGAATCATAAACTGAGATTTGAAAAGATCTATGATGAAGAGATTCTGAAGGAAAATTAGATAAGGGTGGGGGATTTCAGATAGACAGGAATTGTGATAAACCTTTCCAATTGTCTTTTTTATCTGAATTCTCCCCCGTTCCATGAAATGATGAAGGTTAAGAAATATTTCACTGTCTTGGCAATTATGTTTGGTATTGTCAGTTTGGCCTTTTCTGCTAATGTTACAGATCAAAAGAAAGAATTGGACCAATTAAAGTCACAAATAAAAGCAAACAAAGATATCGTGAACAAGAAAGAAAAAGAGAAACAGAAAGTTCAGAAAGATGTCAAAGTTATTAAGACCAAACTGGATGCTACTGGTAAAAAGATCAATGATTTGACCAAAACTGAGAAGAAAGTGGTGGAAAAGATCATTCTATCGAAGCAGGAAATTGATAAAACTGTAAATAAGATCAATACCTTAAGCGATGTCGGGCAGAATGAATTTCTGCGTCTTTTATATCTTGATAATCAGGATAAGTATTTTCAGGACACAAATCCTGATAAACTTTTACTTTCGTTTCTGGTTTCTGCAACGATAGACAGAATCAACAATTTTGAAAATAAGAGAGATTCTTTAGAGTACATTAAGATCCAAAAGGAAAGAGATGTTAAAGCAATTCAGTGGAATAAGACTTTAGAAACAAAAAAAAGTCAGGAATTTAATTATAAGATCAGTGAATTGAATAAGAATATCCAACAGATAGAATCTGACAAGAAGAAATATCTGGCATCCATTCAAAAACTTCAGCAGGATGCCCGTGCTTTGGAAGCTTTGATCACGAAACTGCAGAGACAGGAAAAGGAAAAAAGGAAAACACAGCCGGAAAAACAATATACCTATAAGTTCACAGACGGAAGGCTTTCCTGGCCTGTGAAGGGAACCATTCTGAAAACATATGGGCTTGAAAAAGATGCCAAATACAATGTTTCCACCATGAGTAACGGGATTGATATCGGAGTTCCGGAGGGGACGCAGGTCATTGCGGCTGATGACGGGGAAGTGGTATTCAGTGAGTATTTCAGTGGAGCAGGGAAACTGGTTATCATTGATCACAAGAATGGTTATCATACCTTGTATTCTTATAATAGTTCTTTGTTAGTCAACAAGGGTGATAAGGTTAAAAAGAAGCAGGCGATAGCACTTTCCGGAAAATCCGGATCTGCCAAGGTACCTTCTGTGCATTTTGAAGTAAGAAAGGGTGGGGTAGCCGTCAATCCCATGCAATTTTTGAATTAGGAAGAAATATGTTAAAAATCTATTATAATTGGCAAACAAAGTTTTGGGAAGATGATTCCATTATTCTGCATCATACGGGGAATATGTTTGGGGTCGGTTGTTCAGCATTTAATACATCAGCTGTAAAAAGACTGGCTGATCTTAAGGGTCGTAATGATGCCAAGGGATTCATTGTTTTAATCCCGGATCTGGAAGCTCTCGCAGATTATGGCGTGAAGTTAACAGATGCACAGATAAGGCTGCTGCATCAATATTGGCCGGGCGATGTGTCCTTTGTTTTACATACTGCTGATCCCAGATTTGATTCAGTTTCCATAAATCAGACAGTAGCTTTCCGGGTGCCTTCGAGTGGCTTTTTGCGAACTTTTCTGCAGGAATGGAAAGCACCAATGGTGAGTACAAGCATCAATCATAGCGGAGAGGATTTTCTGGATGATCTGGATGATATTAAAGCTAAATTCAGTAACTGGTTTGATTTTGGTATCCTTTCTGAAATGGAGAAATTCTATCAGGCTGTGCCCTCGACTTTGGTTGATCTAAGCAAAGGGGATCTGATCTGTTTGAGAGAAGGGGCAGTACCTTTTTCTGCTATCAAAGAAGCATATCACAGACCGCTGATTACTTTTGTCTGCACCGGGAATATCTGCCGGAGTCCATTAGCTGAGTATTATTGTGCCCAACAAGTGGCACAGAAAGGCTTAGCCTGGCGGGTAGCATCTGCCGGACTGCTTGACAGCGGGAATCCCATATCCAAAAACTCGCTGATCATTTTGAAGGAACTGGGCATAGATGCTTCTCACCATCAGTCCAGACGCATTGATAAATATATTATTACCAACAGTTATTTGATTTTAACTATGACTGAAGAACATAAGCGGACTTTGATCTCTCATTTTCCCAATTGTGCAGCAAAGATCAAGACTTTGTCGGAAGCAGTGAATCTGGATAATGACATCGAAGATCCATATGGTTTGGATCTGAATTTCTATCGTATAGCATTTAACGAAATAAAAGAAAGAATTGATAGTTTATTAGAAAATTTATAAAAAAAGGAGATGGATTATGAGTAAGATTGGTTTTGATTTTCCGGAAAAACCCAGACAAACTGCAGTTCTGGAGACTGAAGATTGGTATCAGAACTTTTTAGCTGAAAAATTAGACAGACCTTGGGAACCGATTAAGAGAAGTAATTTTGGACAGTATGACATGGCTGTAAATTACCTTACTTCTGTGATCGAAGAGGCAAAAGCGATCAATAAAATAGCTGTTTTCAATATTGATCACATGGCTCAGATCAAGTTTACAGGTCAGGATACAACAGTCCTGTTGGACAGAGTTTTACCTGTAAATGTTGCTTCGATGAAAATCGGGCAGTGCAAATATACTTTATTACTCAATGAAAAAGGCTGTGTTCTGGATGATATGATCATCATGAAAACAGCAGAGAGTGAATATATTATTGTCATCAATGCCGGGCATGATTTAACCGGCAAAGGTATGGATCACGGGCATGAAGTGGAAGTGACCTCGGATGCGGATGTGATCATGAAATATAAGAAAGACCGTGAAGATGTAAAAGTGGAAGACATTTCTCATAAATTTGTCAAAATAGATGTACAGGGGCCATATTCTTATAAGCTGATCACCAAATTATATGGTCAGAGTGCTGTCAGAAACAGAAACAATCCGGACAAGAATATGGGCTATTTTAATTTCAATGAATTTGAAATTGAAGGCAAACAGTTTATAATCAGCAGAACAGGTTATACCAACCGTTGGGGTTGGGAGTTATATATTCCGACAGAGTTTGCTAATGCTCATTTCCAGAAGATCATTCTGGAAGCTTGGGCTTTGGGCGGTATGCTGGTAGGTTTGGGTGGTAGAGATGAGAATAGAATTTCAGCAGGGAACTTTGGTTTACCATTAAATGGACAGGAATATGATTCATGCCATACGCCGACCAATTCTCCTTTATTTGATGCAGCCATAGATTTGCAGAAGGACAGTTTCATCGGTAAGGAAGCATTGCTGAAAGATATTGAAGACGGTGTAGATAAGCATATGGTCTTATTGATAACTGAAGGTATTGCAACAGGCAGAGGAATTTATTTGAATGGTCAGAGGATTGGATCAGTGACCTCCAGTATTAATTCTCCCAATGTATCTCAGGAGAAGAGAGAATTCATAGGTTCCAGCCGTAAGAATGTGATTGAAGAAAATGGTACCGCTGCAATTGGTTTAGGCTGGTTGTATCACAATCCTTTTGCTAAGGATGAAAGTGGTAAGGATATTTTAGAGTTAAATGGCACTCCTGTAAGGATCAAAGTGGAATTCTTCAAGGAAAATACTCAAAAACAGCCTTCGGGTAAACCTTTAGTAGGTTATATTTCCGGGAATGGAGTCAATCCTGCAACAGCACCCAAAGCACTTAAAGAAATTGAAAATCTTTAAAAGTAATATATTAATTTCCGGGGGCAGGTTAACAATCTGCCCTCTTTCAATTCTAAGAAAGAGTGCCTTGTGTTTTATTATAATACTCTATATAGGGTTAACAAACCTTACAGCTCAAAATGTTTATCCCTTAGATTCGGACTTTGTTAAACCTTCAGAATTGGTATCCCAAATAGAAGCGATTGTCAATATTGATCCCTCCATATGTTCTTACAAAATTATCGGCTACAGTACAAATGACAAGTTGCCAATTTATGCTATCATCATTGGGAAGAAATCAGACGATGGCTTTTCATTTCTAATGACCGGACAGTTACATAGCGAAGAAGTGATAGGACCTCAGATCGTACTGAATAATGCCAAAAAGATCTTAGAAGAGTATCAGGATAGAAGAAAAATACAGAAATTCCTTAATAATAATGAATTTTGTTTTATTCCCACTTTGAATCCGGAAGGATTTCAGATTGTTAATTCAGGAACCTTTCGCTCACACAGAAAGAATAAGACAGACAGTAACGGGAATGGTAAATTGGAGTATTTTCTGGATGGTGTGGATCTGAACAGGAATTTCCCTTTCAATTGGGAAGGTGGAGATAATGTAAACCTTGAAGGACCTTATTTTAAAGGTGTGTCCCCGGCTTCTGAAACTGAAACTCAGGCACTGATTGCTTTTGCCAAAGAACATAAATTCGCAGTAGCTATAACTTATCACAGTTCCATTACCGGCACGTATAACGAGAAAATATTCTTTCCCTGGAACTGGAAAGGTGCAAAATCCCCTGATTACAAAGGTATGCAGATCATGGCTACTTTGTTATCAGATAAACTGCCTAAAGATTATGCACGAGGAAATTATCTGGTATATACAGGTCATACAGGCAAGGTTGGTTTTCTTCGAGATTATTTGTATGCTACATACGGTACCTTTGCTTTTGACATTGAGGTAGGCGGGGTCAATGCAGATGGAGTATCTGTTATAAACCCACCCAATGAAATGTTAAGGAAGATATTGAAAAAGCATTACAATGCTTTTAAAGCTTTGATCGACGAAATGTATTAAAAAATGGGCTGAAGCCCATTTTTAGTGGGTAGTGTGCAGTAGGCAGTCGGCAGGGAAGAGAGACAACCCATCCTCTTCTCCTTCCCTTGATAAGGGAAGAATGCGCGGAGAACTTGACTTTCTGGAGATTGGGCAGCTTGCCCAATTATAGTGGTCAGTCGTCAGGCGTCAGTGAAAAGAAAATAACACAGGTTAGACATAGAGTCAGCTGATATCATAAATCTGTCATCTACTGTTAAGCAAACTCTCTCAGAGCAAGATCAATACCTTTTCGGATTTCGTACCAGTAATCTTCTGCGGCTTTTTCGGGGTCAGTGTTGAATTTATTCAGCCAGAAGAGTAAGTCTTCTTCGTTGTTGCCCAGTTCATCATGCTGGCGTTTCAGGTATGTATGGACAAATTCAATACACATTTTGCTTTCCCAATAGACAGAAGCATTCCGGCTGTTGATCCGGCTGGCAGTGATTTTCAATTTCTGCAGATAAGCATCTTTCTGATTATATATCTGAGCGATAATTTCGGGTACCATTTCCTCAGCCCAACCCCGGTGGAATCTGCAAATGCCCAGATTATCCAGCATCAGTTCATCAATCATGCGTTCAGCATTCATTCTTCCGAGAAAGCGGGGAGGGAAGTAATCGGGCCCATAGTACATGTAGTATTTGCCGGTTATTGGCATGGGGGAGAGTACTCCGGGTACCCAATACTGGTTGGGAACCATCCAACCCTTTCTGCCAAAGGCATTGTATAAAAATTTATCGATGACTTGTTTACCTTTTACCCGACCCAGATGTCTGGCATATTTACGTGCTCCTTCCTGCATAGGTATCTTTGCTTCCTTCCCCAACATGTTCTGCAGAATTTGACAACCCAGGTCAGCATTCAAAGCAGAGTCCTCAACTGCCCGGAAATCATGAGGATCAAACTTGGGTAAGCCCGATAGACCTAATTCTTCAGGGGTGAGCAATTTCTCCTGCATACAGTCGAACAGCCAGCTGATGACTCCACCGACCGAGATAGCATCAAAGCCGAGAGTGTCTGCAGTGTGGTTGAGTTTTTCGGCAGCCCTCTGATCAAAGATCCCACTCAAAGGCCCCATTGTCTGGTAAGGTTCGTAATCTTTTTTGAATTCGCCATCCACTTTTTTGCAGACAGCGACACAAGGTTCACCGCAATTGTAGAATTTCTTAGGAGCAATGATCTCCTGATTATACTGTTTCAGATAATGCTCTGCGATATATTTTTGATGGAAGTCTTTTCTTTCAGCTTTTGTCCATGAGATACTCTTGTAATTGAATGCCAGTAAAGCCTCGGAGTTGGAATGATAATTGACCCCGAAAGTTCCGCCGGTGTCAAATTTCGGATCGAATCTGTATTTGGTGGTAGCTTCAAAGTCTTTGAAAATCATGGTTTTATTATACTTTTCGGCAAACCAGGAATCTGCAACCTTCCTGTCCCGGAAATCTTCTTCCAGCCAGGTGCCTCCGTAGATCACTGACACGATTCCGTGATGCTGATAGAGTTTGGAACCCAATCCGCCTCTGCCTGCCCATGTATCCACATTGGAGATGACTCCCTGGCTGATCGGTGCGGAACAAATCCCGCCCATGTCTGTATATTTTGCTGCAGGGCCGACTGCAAGTATGCGGGGGTCGTGCTGATATTCTTTGCCATGGCGTTGCAGGACTTCCTGCATTAAGGAGTAAACGCCCTGTTTGCCGGATTTCCAAATCTCTTCAACATCGATAGGAATAACCTGTATTTCCACTTCTTCCTGGTGATTACGATTGAGATACAGTACAGAGGGATGGTGAGTTTGACCTGTAATTGCCAGAGTATTAATACCCAGGTTGTCGAATACCAATCCGGCTCCCCCCATAGAGGATACATAGAAACCGCCCCACGCCGGTGAAAACCCGGTGAAGATTAAACGGTTGGATCCCGGGAAGATCGAGCCGGCCAGTAAGCCTGTCCCAATGTTCAGGGTATTGTATTTTCCGCTGAGGTGCAGACCTAAATCCACAGGCCCAAAGAATTCGCCTAATTTATATTTTTTAATTTTATAAAAGCCATTGCTTACATCCACGAAAAGAACTTTTAAATGCTGCTCCATAAACCCTCATTTTTTATTATCTATGAAAGATTATTGAAATGGCAGGATAAGTCAAGTATTGTTTCAGGGAGGACGCTTAATAGAACGCGGATGACGCAGATCGGGCAGATATGCACGGATGGGGGAAGGAAAGTCATGAGCATGAGTCTATAGTCATGAGTCGGGGGAAGAGAATTCAAGAACACAGACTTACAAGGATTTTCAGTGACAAACACGGACAGGAAAGAGATCTGAGGGTTATTTTCGGGCTGATATTAGATAGTAATAAATACCGTGTGAACACCAAGGAAAAAGAGGGATAGTTGTTAGTTATTAGTTGTTGATTGTTAGTGAAGGGAGGGAAAAGAAATGTCGAAACCCGCAGGCAAATACTTAGGTGCCAGTAGTCAGGTGTCAGGTATCAGTGGAGAGAACAACTCAATCCTCTGATCCTTATCTTGCGAAGGGAAGGAAGTACTGAATACTATTGCTTTTGGGAGATTGGGCAGCCTGTCCAAGCAGTTGGCAGTGTGCAGTAGGCAGAGGGCAGTAAAATTTGTTGGACAACCTCCCATGGCTGTACATGTATATCCAGACTTTAGACTGGTTTCTTATTCATTAAGGCAGATCTGTCTATTTACCTTTTTGTCTGAATTAAGATTCTTAGGATTGTAAGATGATAAGATTGGGAATAAGCGACAGCTGTCGGTGCAGTTGCAAAAGATGGATTTGTGTTCCTTGTCTGTGTATTTGCAGTGGACTTATGAATTATTTTCAGTCTGGTAACCTTCTGTTGTTAAAGAAGTAAACCATAGCACAATTAACCTTGTGAAAAAATGAACACAAATTTATCTTGACTATAGAAAAGATGCTTCATTAAATTTGCATCATCGAAAAAAAGTTTTGGAGCAAAGTATATGAAGGATTATTGTGGCTATGTAATGCCTTCAGCAGAGAGCAGTATTTTTCTACTCAAATTTCGGAACATATCGATACTCAACTCCTCTGGTTCAATCCTCTCCCTATCTCTACTGCCCGCTGCCTACTGCACACAGCTCTTATCTCTTATTTCTTCACTCTTATCTTTTCCAAATCTTTTCCTGCCAAGGAGGCGATTATGATAAAGATTGATTATGGATAGAAGATATTTCTCAAAAATTATTAGGAGGATAAAATGAAAAAAATAATCATCATAATGTTAATGGCATTAATGGCCATGTGTTTATACAGTCAGACAGACAGCACATTCTACAAAGAATATACTTTCAGCGGGGGTGATTGGGATTATTTTCAATATGGCCTATACTTGTCCAACATAATAGAAGATTATGACAATAATTTTGTCATGCTTTTCAATGGACTGAGAGATATTACTGAAACTCAACAAATTCCGGCTAATGTGGAATTGGTCTTCAACAGGGAAGGTGAATATCTCTACAGCCATGTAAATCCCTACCTCGAGTTCAATGCTATATTCAAAGATCTGCAGGGTGGTTATATAGCTACAGACTTTGAGCAGCCCTGGGTGATTTATAAGTTAGACAGCAACTTTGTTCCAATTGCAGATACAAGCTTGTATCTCCCCAATACTCCTCTGATTCCGGATAACGCAATACGAATCACAGATATAGAACTAGTTGCGGATGGATTTCTGGTTGCAGGAATTGCAGGATCTCAAAGGCCAATGTTTGCTAAGTATGATTTCCAATTGAATTTGATTTGGTCCTGGCAATATTCTCAGGCAGAATGGGGATTAGCTTCAACTACCTGTAAAATATTTAAGAGACAAGATAATTTTGTTTTTTGGAGCAGGATTATCATTGATGGAAATCCAGGTTACAAGTTATTGGAAGTAAACAGTAACGGAGATTCCATACAGACAAAAATTGTGTATGAAATGGTTATTATTGATAAATTTATCTGTTATGAACAGTGGTACTTTGCAATTTCTACTGGAAGTAATTATGGATATACTACTTTTCCTTTGTTGATATGGAATTGTGGTGTTGAACTTGATGAAATGTCTGTTCTTTGTGACATCCCGTTTAATTTACTTTATGATAATAACCTTCATGGAGGATTCAATTTTCTGAAGCAAGATGATGGCTTTTTATTACTGAGTCCCATGGTTGAAGGCGATGTATTAAAATTCAGCAATGGATTTCACCATCAATGGACAAAATCAATAATTCCACAGACCATAGGAAATCCTGTATATGTAGGAGAAGGTAAATCGCCTGCCCTGCAATTACCCAACGGAGACATCCTGTATGGGGCGACTATTGATATGCCAATTCATTCAAAAGCGGTGTTAGTACGCATGGATTCAGAAGGAAATGTAGTTAGTAATCAGGATCAGAGCATGGTAGAAGACAAGAAGTCATTTTTGGAACTGTATCCCAATCCCTTCAATCCCGAATTGAATATAGAACTAAAAGGAAAGAGATCAGCACAGGATAAATTGGAAATTTTCAATATCAAAGGACAATTAGTCCATTCTATCAATCAATTAGAAAACAAAAAATATGTCTGGCAACCCCGAGCTTTAGCCTCAGGAATTTACTTTGCCAGATTAAGCAACACGAAGGGAGTAATTTCCACTAAGAGAATTACTTTGTTGAAATAGGAGAATTTATGAAACAATTTCTTATTCTAATAATAATAATGTGTATAGGATTAAGCTTGTATTCCGTGCCAAGCAGAACTTTTACTATAGACGATAACACCTTATCTGCACTTAGGAGTGTACAAACCGGATATATCGGTAGTCTTAAAACAGTATCAAGAGATGAGACAGAACCAATTATTACTCAAGGGGAAAAAATTTCAAACCTGAGTATAAATTTTGGATATCAAGCAGGTTCGGCAATTAAGGCAATAGCAACTCAAAATTATGCTGGTATTCAACTTAGTCAGTGTAAAACCTGGATAAGAACTAACACGGTTGGATCCTGGAAAGATTGAACCGGCCAGTAAGCCTGTCCCAATGTTCAGGGTATTGTATTTTCCGCTGAGGTGCAGACCTAAATCCACAGGCCCAAAGAATTCGCCTAATTTATATTTTTTAATTTTATAAAAGCCATTGCTTACATCCACGAAAAGAACTTTTAAATGCTGCTCCATAAACCCTCATTTTTTATTATCTATGAAAGATTATTGAAATGGCAGGATAAGTCAAGTATTGTTTCAGGGAGGACGCTTAATAGAACGCGGATGACGCAGATTTTGCTGATAGGCACGGATTGGGAAGCAAGAACTGGTACATAGGATTTAGGACAGGTCGGACTGGTCTGACAAGTCTGAACTATAAGGAGGAATTCAAGTTCAAGAGTATTACTTTACAATTTCCAGAGAGAAAATATTTTGGTAAATGATAAAGGAATAAGGATATGAAATGAAGATATTGGAAAGATATATATTGGTTGAGAACATAAAGCCATTTTTTGTATCTCTGCTGGTAATAACTTTTATTATGATGCTGGACAGGATAATCGACCTGCTGAACCTGATCATCGAGAAGAAGCTGGATATTGTGACGATTGTCAGTTTATTTGGACTGAGCTTACCTTTTATATTGGCATTATCGGTACCAATGGCTGTGTTGACAGCGACGATCATGGCATTCGGACGATTGTCTGTGGATAATGAGATGACGGCTATGAAGTCCTGTGGGATCAATACCTTCACCTTAATGAAACCTTTGATCCTGGCTACTCTGATGCTTTGCGGTCTGATGATCTACTTTAACAACAGCGTATTGCCGGAGACGAATCATGCGTTGAAGAAGTTGCTGGTCAAAGTATCATACCGGAGGCCAACCACAGCGATCAAGCCCGGGACATTCACAACATTACGTGATTTTACCATCTATGTTAAAGAATCCAATGAGAAAGAACTCCGGGGCATAATTATCTATAACAGAGAAAACTCCCGTTTCCCGAAAACAATTACCGCCAAGTCCGGTCAGATCACTCTGCAGAATGGGGGGAATAGTTTGGTTGCTACTTTATATGACGGAGAAATGCATGACAGAGACGAGAAGGAACCGCAGAAATATCAGGTGCGTTACTTCAAGAAATATACCCTGGTTTTACCGGATTTAGGCTTTGCTTTTGATGATAATCAGGATGATTACAGGGGAGACCGGGAAATGTCTTCCAAACAAATGCTGAAAATAGTTCAGGATAAAGAGACAGAAATTAAGAATATCCGGAAGGAAATTGCCAAAATAGATCAGCGGATGGAGTTGTTACCGGAAACTTCCAGAGACCAGTTTATCAAGAAAGAAATCAAGAAGAACAAGATGATGATCGGGATGAAGAACAGTCAGATCGAGGATCTATATACAGATATGCGGATGTACCAGGTGGAGATTCAGAAGAAATATGCTCTTGCTTTTGCGTGTTTTATTTTCTTCTTCATTGGGGCACCAATAGGGATGATGACCAAAACAAGCGGAATCGGGGTGTCATTCTCCGTGAGTTCATTAGTATTTTTAGTGTATTATGTATTTATTATCGGAGGGGAGGAACTTTCAGACAGAGGGTATCTATCTCCGTATATAGCGATGTGGCTACCGGATCTGATCTTTATGCTGATAGGGTCTAGTCTCGTGTGGGTAGCCTGGAAAGAGAAGAAAATCCTTGATCTGGATAAGATCAAGACAAAAATAACCGGAGTATTAAAACTGTAATGAGAATACTTGATAAATATATAATCAAAGAATATCTGAGAACATTTTTCATTATAATGATCTCATTTTCTGTTCTGTTCATCGTAGTAGATGTCTTTGACAGATTACCGAGAATGCTGAAAAAGGATGCCGGTTATGATGTATTGGCATTGTATTTTATCCTCAGAATTCCCTATTTGATTGTTTTAACTTCCCCGGTATGTGTACTATTATCCGGACTTTTCTTAATGAACAGTCTTTCCAAATATAATGAATCTATAGCGATTCGGGCAGCCGGGATCAGTATATTCAGGATGGTCTTGCCTTTGCTGTGGGTTGGGTTGATAATGAGCGGTCTGATCGGTATATTCGGGGAGTATTTACTACCCAAGGCAGAGGCCTATCGGGATTACGTGAGTACTGTTAAGATCAATAAACAGCAGATGGAAGATATTAAAATGCGTTCAAATATCTTTTATACAGATAGTAACAATTATTTGTATTATATCGGTTTTTTTGATGGTTACAAAAACAATCTCAGGGTAATAGACATAACTAAATTTGATCCCAAGAACGGGACGATCCTTCAAAAGATAAGTGCTTCAGATGCTTTCTGGATGAAAGATAAATGGAGTTTCTGGGAATGTTATATTCGTACGTTCGACAAAGACAAGCTGGTTTCTTATCAGTATTTTCAACAAACAGACCTGAAGGAAGTCAAAGCTACCCCGACAGACTTTATCAAGAGTGCCAAGAATACGATGTCGATGAATTTCTTTGAGTTAAGAGATTATATCAACCGGCTGAAGAAAGTTGGAGAAGAATACAGAGCAGAACTGGTTGACTTGTATATGAAGGTATCATTTCCTTTGGCAAATTTCATTATTATTCTGTTTTGTGTACCTTTGGCTACGACCTCGGTCCGGAGCAAAGGTCGGGGTATAATCTTTTTGATAGGGCTATTGATTTGTTTTCTCTATCTATCGGCATTGAGAGTGAGTCAGAGTCTTGGTTATAATGCAGTATTGGAGCCTTTAGTGGCGGCTTGGTTGCCGAATGTGGTATTCTTTGCACTGGGTGTTGTCTTTGTGATCAAAGCGGAAATTTAAGATAGTTGTTAGTTGTTAGTTGTTAGTGAGGGGAAACAATCCATCTTCCGGCAGTGGGGCGTTTAAAAAAGAGGATTGAGTTAGGGAGAAGGATATTTTTCTTGACTTTTTATTTCAAAAGTCTAAAAAGAAGTATAAGTACATGATTGAGGAAATCAAATATGATAAAAGTAAAAGATCTGGTTAAAGATTATGGGAAAGTCCGGGCCTTGGACAGGATAAATTTCGAAATTAATCAAGGGGAGATCGTTGGTTTTTTGGGGCCTAACGGAGCCGGCAAATCCACGACCTTAAAAATACTTACCTGCTATCTTAAGCAAACTGAAGGAAATATTTTTGTAAACGATTTGAATGTAACTGATGATGAAGATGAGATCAAGAAACTGATTGGATATTTACCGGAGCAGAATCCTTTGTATCAGGAGATGCTGGTGTATGATTATTTGAAGTTTATTTATGATATCCGGGAAATTAAAGAGGATTTTGATCCACTGCTGCGAAGAATCGTCGAGAAATGCGGTTTGGCAGGTCATTTAGAGAAGGCGATCGGTACCCTTTCCAAAGGATACAAACAGAGGGTTGGATTAGCTCAGGCGATCATCCATGATCCCGAGATTCTTATTTTAGATGAGCCAACATCAGGTCTTGATCCTAATCAAATCCTGGAGATCAGAGCTTTAATAAAAGAATTGGGTAAAGAGAAAACAGTTATTTTTTCGAGCCATATTTTGCAGGAAGTTCAGTCAGTTTGTGACAGAATTATTATAATTAATAAAGGGAAGATCATCAAAGATGCCACCAAGGAGAATTTACTGTCGGTAATGGGAGCAGACAATCATTTGCAAATAAGTGTTCAGGGTAGTAAAGACAGAATTATTGAGATGGAAAAAGCACTTTCCGGGATAAAAATTACCCAAATAGAGGGAAGTGAGGAAAATACTTATAGTTTTAAAGTTATTTGTAAGAACAAAACAGACAGAAGAAGTGAGATCTCAGATTATATTATGAAGAATGAATTAAAATTATTGGAATTGAAAACGGTTGCCCTGACACTGGAAGAGGTTTTCCATTTATCAACTAAAGAAGATAAATAGAGGTATTAATGAAGAAGATTTTCACTATAGCGGTAAAAGAAATAAAGAGTCAATTTTATTCCCCGGTTGCATACATAATCATGTTTGTGTTTATTATCATCACAAGCTGGTTTTTCAGCAGTCAGGTATTTATAGAAAACAAGTCGAATTTAAGTATTATTTTTTCGCTGCTGCCTATGATTTTCATGGTTTATATTCCGGTTATCAGCATGAATTCAGTGGCGAGAGAGAAGACAACAGGTACTTTAGAAATACTATTAACGCTTCCTGTCAAGAGTCATGAAATAATTTTAGGGAAGTATTTGGGAGTATTATTTTTATTGCTGGTCACCCTGCTGTTTACTTCATTTTATGTGTTAACGATAGCATTAGTGGGGCGGAACATAGATTGGGGAGTTATTGGGTGCGGTTATTTGGGGATGGTCTTGTTGGGTGCCTTTTATGCCTCAATAGGAGTTTATACTTCGAGTTTGAGTAAAAATCCCATTATTGCTTTTTTATTGAGTTTTGTGATAATATTATTTTTCTATTTGATCCAATTTACGCTTTTATTTATTCCCTCAGGTGTTGCAGGATTTTTTCAGTATTTAAGCGTTGTCTATCACATGGAAAATATTCAGCGGGGAATCTTAGACACCAGAAATTTTGTCTATTTCTTCAGTGTAATATTTGTTTTTCTGCAAATGTCCATTCTAACTATTCATAAAAAACAGAATTAAGGTATAGAAATGAAAGAAAAAAATAAACAACAGTCATACATTCATTTAATCATGATCATCGTAATTGTATTGTTAATAAACATGATCTCGGTCTATGTCTTTTTCAGGTTGGATTGTTCCAAAGATAAGTCTTACTCAATTTCAGAAGCAAGTATAAACATTGTGAAGAGTTTGAAGGAGCCCTTAAAGATCAGGATCTATTTTTCGAATGATTTGCCTGGTAATCTGGCAGACACACGCAGATATATCAATGATTTATTGACTGAATATCAAACTTATTCCAACGGTATGCTGCAATTTGAATTTGTTGATCCGGCCAATGATGAAGTCTTAAAAAAAGAAGCATCCGACAATAAGGTTCCCAATCTTTCAGTTCAAGCTTTTAAAAATGAAAAGATTGAGTATCAACAGGTATATATGGGAATGGTTCTTTGGTATAACAGCAACAGGGAAGTTTTACCGGTTATCAATAATACCACTGGTCTGGAGTATAACTTGACTAGTGCTATTAGCAGGGTCATGTTGAAATCAAAGAAACTGATTGCGGTTTATGAGCATATCTATCCTGAAGATTTAAAGTATTTAGACGAATTGGACATAACAACCCGATTCAATACAGCATATAGTTTATTATCAGCCACATATGATCTGGAGAGGGCTACTTTGTATAAATCTGTTCCAGGTGCAGCTTCAATGTTACTTTTTACCGGCACAATGGATAGTTTGTCATTAGAGCAAAGAGTTAATTTGGACAGATATATTATGGGTGGCGGCCAGGTATTATTTTTTCAGGACAGGATAATGGCTGACATGGAGAGTGAAACAGCTGACGAGATTAAGACTAATATTTTTGATATTTTATTGAATTATGGGGTCCTTGTCAAACCTGCCTTAGCCCAGGACGCCGTATGTTTGCCTCTGCGATTAAGTGAAAAGCAAGGTAACAGTACAGTACCGTTGACAATTTCGTATCCGTTTTTCCCCTTAGTGCATGATTTAAACCAGAATTTAATTATCACCAAGAATCTGGATAACTTACTTTTCGAGTATGTTTCTGAGTTATCAATCAAAACTCTGGATAAAAACATTGTCATGACTCCTTTATGCTATACTTCATCCAACTCATATGAAAGATTGGATTTTCCTATAGATATATCTTATCAGCAATATAGAGACGTGAATGTGTTAAGTAAATTTGATCTACCTCCCAAGATTTTATCCGGATTATATCAGGGTAAATTCACAAGTGCATTCACCGGTACAGATCTGCAAAAGAAGTATGCGTTACCTGAATCTAATACTAAAGCAAAAATTATCATGGTTCCGGATATAGATTTTATCTCGAATGATGTGTTGTCCAGTAATCCGCAAAATATAGGTTTTTTCCTTAACTGCACAGATTATCTTGCGGGCGACAGCCTGCTGATTAATATGCGTCAGAAAGATATAACATATAGTCCATTAAAGGAAATGAAACCAGAGAACAAAAGAATTATACGTTATTTGAATTTGTGTATTCCCGGATTAAGTATAATTCTGACCGGATTATGGGTATTAAATCGGGAACGCAGAAGAAAGAAAATTCTAAAAGGTAAGTATGAATAGAAAAACAATCATCTATCTAAGTATCCTGATTCTCTTAAGTGCCGTACTGGTGTTTGTAAAAAGCAAGGCACATAAAGAAAAAAGAACAGACTTTTTAAATATAGATTCAACCCAGGTATATTCTTTTACTATCACGAGTGCAAAAGATACTCTTAAATGTGAAAAAGAAAATAATGAATGGTTCGTAACATATCCTCTGAAATATCCTGCAGAAAAAAGCACATTAGACAATTTTTTCATGTATATCGTCAAAAGTAAGAAAGTTGCTGTCCACGAAAATCTGCCTATGCCGAAACTTGCACCCCGGAAATATGTTGTTGAGCTATTTAATAAAGATAGAGAATTGATGACAAGTTTTACTTTGCAGAATCTCTCTAACTCTAATTATTGTGTTGCACAATTCAAGGATGAACCAGGTTATTATGAATTGGTAAATAGTTTGACAAACTATGCGATGCCCGATCTTTTTCTTTGGAGAAAGACTTTGGTTTTGGATGTGACAAAGGGGGAAATCAATCAATTACAAGTTTTTATGCCTGACAGAAATTACACCTTAACCAAGAATGGAGAAGCGTGGATTTACGAAGAAAGCGGAGTGAAAACAACCATAAAAAATTTTAGCATGCGGATATATAAAATGCTCAATGTTCTGGAAAACATGCGAACACAAACTTTTCTGGACAATAAGTATGAACAATACTCTAAGGCTTTAGATCAGCCAATTCTCAGGATCAGGATCATTAAAAACAATTCTCAGGTTATTGAAGTAAAGTTTATCAAAACTGATAATGGTTTAATTATGCAAAAAAACAAGGAAACCGAACATTTATTTGTTCTGAATTATGAAGTATTCAGCCGGTTTGAGGTTAATTTAAAACTTTTGACGGAGTAATTATGAAAATCACTTATAGAATTGCATATTTACTATTGTTTTATCTGATGTGTTTAAGCATAATTATTGCTACAATCTGGTTCATCAGTTACCGGCAGCAGAGAACAATCACCAAAGTTGAGATTGATCATTCCCGGACTTTGCTCCATACTATTCTTAATGAGCAAACCCAAAGTCTGCAAAGAGCAGTGGGAGATAATGCTTTATGGAATGAACTGTATGATTGTGTAGATAAGAAGGATGCCAAATGGATCCAAATTCAGCAGGAAATATTTTCGACCTATTATGGATCAGATTATCATTGGGTTTTTAACAAGAAATTAGAACTAATTTCATCTTATACAAAAAATGGAGAAGAACTGCCGATATTGCCTGATTCAGTATTGAAAGAAATCTTCAAGAATAAGAAAATAAGCACTTTTTATCAGAATAAGAACGAAAGAATCCAATTGTGCGGAGAGATTATCTGCAGAACTGAGGATAGCACCAGTGCGAATCCTGATGGTATATATGTAGCCGGGATCAAATGGGATAAAGCCTTCTTTGCTAAAATAAAGGAGAAAACATTTATTACAGTTGAATTGGAAAACAATATTCCACAATCTCAGAAACGAGGATATGTCTATTTTCAACTACCTGTAAAAGACAGCATGGGAAACACTTTGACCTTGAATTGTCAGGAAGAGAAAAAACTCTTGGCCAATATCAATCATTCTAATATGATTTTAATCATGAGTTTAGTTGTTTTCAGTCTCTTTTTTCATGCTCTTTCGCATTGGCTATTAAGAAAATGGATAGGTAATCCGTTAAAATTGATTACAAATTCCCTGGATAAACAAGATACTCTTAGTATTGAACCCCTTTATAAGGTTAAAAGCGAATTTGGCACAATCTCCATTCTTATTCGAGATTTTTTTGAACAGCAGAAACGTCTTAAAGAAGAAATTAGAACAAGGGAAAATGCTGAGCAAACTCTGAGAAACCAAAGAGATTTGTTAAAAAAAATCGGAGATTCAATTCCATATCCAATTTCCTATCGGGATAAAAATGATATTTATGTCGGATTTAATCATGAATTTGAAAAATATTTGCAACTTAACGGAAGAGAGATAAAGAACAAAAAAGCTTCTGAAATCCCTCCAAAATTTGATAGTGAGATTTTATTCAAGAATGATTATCTACTAAGTGATTCTAATACTCAGTTGCAATATGAAGACTATATCAGATATGATGAGAATACTATAAAATACGTGATCTTTAACAAAAAACAATATAGTGTTGATGAACGGACCAACGGAATATTGACTACAATGATTGATATTACCGAAAGAGTTGAACTCGAAAACCAAATCGAACAAGTCAACAGGTGTTTTCTCAATTTTACGGAAGACCCTGTATTTAATATAAATTTGATAACCGAATTAATTGGTAAAATATGTGGTGCAAGTTGTGCTCTCTATAATAAAATTGAGAAAGATAAAATTATTTCTGTAGGTGTTTGGAATGCTCCCACAGATTACTGCAGAATAGACTCTGCGGATGGTCATATTTGTACAAGTATTCTTAATCAGTTCAGCGATGATGTGATCGAAATTAATGATTTAGCCGAAACAAATTTCTATCATACTGATCCAAATATTGCCAAATACAGTTTAATGTCCTATATTGGAAAGGTCATAAAAATTAGTAACCAAAGAATCGGCACTCTTTGTGTTTTATTTCAAAAAAAATACAAGCTCAGTGAACAGGAAAAAGACATTTTTGAAATACTGGCCAAAGCTATTTCTATCGAAGAACAGCGTTATCAGTCAGAATATGCTTACAAATATTTGAATAGTGCATATGAAATGATAAATGAAATTGCTCAGGATTTGATTAATGCCAATCGGATTACTTTTGAAGAAATTCTGAGAAAATGCTTTGCGAGAATAGGATACTTTTTAGATGTCGATAGAGTTTTCTTCCTTCTGCATAAAACAGATTACCTGTCTTTGGAAAGTGAATGGTGTAATCTGGGAATCCCCAAAATAAGTGATTTTCTTAAAATTATCCCGGATTCTTCGCTGCCGGAATTAATCAAACAATCTGAGCTAAAAGAAATATTTACTGTCAAGGAAATGGAAGCTTTTAATCTGTCAGAATCCAATGAAAAAGAATTTTTCCTAAAAGCAGGTATTTCCAGTATGATTTGTTTGCCACTAAAGCACGATAATGAACTACTCGGTTATTTTGGAATTACTGGTTTAGAAAATTTGCAATCTCAGGAGCAAACAGAATTCTTGTTAAAACTTCTCAATAAAATTTTTCTTAACTCTCTTATTAGTATTTCCTATGAAGAACAACTTCTTACAGCACTGGAGAATGCCAAAATAGCAGACAGTGCCAAAAACAGATTTTTATCAAGTATAAACCATGAATTGAACACTCCTCTGCATGGAATAATGTCACTAACTTCTCTGGCTAAAAACGAAATTCAACTGGATGAATTGAAATCAATGTTGGATACAATTACATTATCTTCAGAAAAATTGTTTTCCACTATTGAAAAAGTGCTCTATTTTTCCCAAATTGAAGAAAAATCTGCTGACAAAATTGTGGAAAATTTTAGTCTTAAAGATTTGCTATTCAGTCTGAAATCTGAAATGGAAAATAAATATAGTAAAAATATATCTGTTTGCTTTAACATACATCCCTCTCTGCCGAATGTTTTCTCCGGTGTTGTTAAAGAAGTAAGAATGATAATTGGAAACATCCTTGATAATGCTTTTAAATTTACAGAAAGCGGAAAAGTTGAACTTAATTGTGATTTCGAACCTGGTTTGCACAACAGCCAAATCCTGATTTCAATCTCAGATACAGGTATTGGCATTAATGAATCTATGGCTCAGAATCTCTTTAAACCATTTCAACAATTTGATTCCACCTATAGCAGACGTTATGGTGGTATAGGCTTGGGATTGGCTGTGAGTAAGAAATTGTTGGAGTCTATGAATGGAGTAATTTATTACCATTCTTCTAAAGAAAAAGGTTGCATTTTTACAATTTCTTTCATTTTGAAGCATGGAGAATTATTTTAACTTGACTAATTAAAATTGTTTTTTTTTGTGTTATAAAAAGTTAGAGATTTTTTATTGGAGGAATATAAAATGAAAAGACATCTATGGTCTTATGTATTGCTTGGAGCATTTACAGTTTTGGCATTTTTTGGATGTACAAACAATGATGATTTAGTGGTTGATGGTCTGCCGACTGACGTTCTTGAAGTTCAGTTAACTCGAAATATCAGCACCACTGCTGATGGTGTCCCTGTTATTGCTAATCAAGTTGTTTCCAATCCTGGACAATTCTATTATTTGATGGTTACAGGCATTGATCCTAATGCTGAAGCAATGAGATTCTATATTAATTGGGGTGATAATTCAGCTCTCGATTCCACTGATGTGACTTATTATCCAAGTGCTAAAGAAGTACAATACAAACATTTGTACCAGAATGCAGGCACATACTCTATTGTAGTCACTGCAAAAACTCAAGCTAGTAAAACTTCTGCCAATTCACAACCTCTTACCGTTTCTGTAAATACTTTAAAACTTGCTGATTATACTGCCTTCATCAATAGCTTTGTAAATATCAATGCACCTGCAAACGGTACTTATACCGTTGGTAATGCTACTTCAGGGGATAGTGATGAATATCCTACTTTCCCTGCTACTATCAGCAGCTTCGCTATGAGTAAATATGAAGTTCCTCAAAATGTTTTTACTGATGTTATGAAATTAATTGATCCCGAATTTACTAATCCTTCCCTATATCAAGGCGACGCAAATCGCCCTGCAGAAAATGTAACCTGGTATGAAGCCATCAGATTCTGTAACAAGTTAAGTGAAAAAAAATATAATTCACCATTAGAAAACTACTACGGTATCTCAGGGGATTCAGCTGTTTATACTGCTATCACCCGTAATCCCAATGCTAAGGGTTATAGACTACCTACCGAAGCAGAATGGGAATATGCTGCAAATGCAAATAGTGGTACAATCTATCCTGGTGGTAATGAAGTTGATCCTATTTCCTGGTTTGTGCAAAATTCCTTTGTTCCTGTACCTGTTGGTGACCAACCTATTTATATTACTCATGCTGTTGGTGAAAAAGCTCCCAATGCATTCAATTTGTTTGATATGGCTGGAAATGTCTCTGAATGGTGTGATAACTGGTATACTCCTTATCCTTTGACTGATGCTGTAGGCTCTCATAAAGCTATCAGAGGCGGAAATTGTATGGAAGGTGCACATGATCTCAGAATTACCAACAGAACTAGTGGTAAACCTGGTTTCGACGTTTGTACCGTTGGATTCAGAGTCGTAAAAAATAAACTTGATTAGTAAGTTACTCTTATTAATATTAAAAAGGTACTCTTTGGAGTACCTTTTTTTTGCTTTGACAACTTTATGTAATTTGCTTAAATTGGAAAAAATGAGTTAGAGGTTTTATGATGAGTAAATTATTGTTTTTTCCATTAGTGAGTCCACTCCAAAAACCCCAAATTATAAATCTCAAAGTTACTTTCTACCTTCTTTTTAGACTCTTTCATAATCTGAAGCCTATAAAAACTACTCATTCAGTTATCTTTTTTGGGTTTTTTGTGCCTTTTGTGGCAATTATACCTTTTTGGAGTGGACTCATTAGTAAAACAATGCAGGAAAACAGATAATGAAACTCAATGAACTAATCTCCCGGAAATACAAAACCTGGTATTTTAACCTCTTTTTTTCCCTTCTCATCGCAGGATTTTTTTTTATTATCAAAGACATGTCAGTGCTTGGTGATATTGAACTTAAAACTATCGATTATCGATTCAGACTCTTTCCCATCGAAGCGAAAACTAACAAAGACATAATACTCATCGCTATTGATAATAACAGCCTGGAATTCGCTCAGCAGAACAGAGTTTTTTGGCCCTGGCCCCGTGAATTCTATGCCCTCGTAAATGATTATTTTACTTCTCAGCAGGCAAAAGCTGTCATGTATGATATGCAATTCTATCAGCCTGATTACGACAGAGCAGATCTCTCCTCGGCAGATTCTGATCAACGATTTGCCGAAGCTATTAAAAACAATGAAAGAACCATCCTTGGTATCCAATTGTCTCCTGATAAATCAAAAATCCCGGAATTGGTTACAAAACACAGTTATCAGTTGAATACAACATATCCTCCTACCCGGACGTATCACGGATTACAAGCACCTATAGAACAATTTCTGTCTGTAACCGGCAGCTTAGGTGTGATCAATATCGAACCGGACAGAGACGGAGTCATCCGCCGTGTGCCACTTTTCTATCTAATGGAAGGTAAATACTACCCCCAAATGAGCCTGAGTGCCTGGTTGATGAACAATCCACCTCATTCAATACTATTAAATGAAAACAAAGCGATCATTAATTCCAAGATCATTCCTTTAGATAAAAACAGTAATTATATTATTAACTGGTATGGAGATAGTGATCTGGGTAACACCTTCAAGTATATCACCTTCAGCTCTGTCATCCAGTCTGCCATTGCTGAACAGACCGGCGATAAACCAACTCTTCCTGCAGGCTTTTTCAAAAACAAATATGTGATCATTGGTGCTACTGCCAATGGACTGATGGATCTTAAAACAAGCCCATATACTAAAATTATGCCGGGTATGGAAATCTGGGCTACTGTCCTGAGTAATTTACTCAATAGAAACTTTATCCATATCTTCCCTAATTATCTCCTTTTTATTTATCTGGTACTTCTTGTTTTCTGTATTGCCATGGTTTTTTTGAATGTCAGAGCTAATAAAGCTAATTGGTTGATGACGCTTTTTCTTATTCTCAATATCGGTCTGATTCTTTTCAGTTGGCAGCATTATCGCCTGCTTTTTAATATGTCACTCAGCATTATCGTGATTATGTTTGCCTATCTTTATGTCATTACCCTTTCATACTTGATGGAAGGTAAATCCAAACGCGAGATCAAGAAAGTTTTTACCCGTTATCTTCATCCTGATGTGATCCGGAAACTTGTGGAAAATCCTGATATGATCCAAATGGGCGGAGAAGAGATCAGTGCTACTGTCCTATTTACAGATATTTACAATTTTACTACTTTCTCGGAAGGTAAAACACCTCAGGAACTGGTGAGTTGTCTCAACGAATATTTCAATGATTTTACCAACTCCATTCTGGATTACCACGGACTACTCGATAAATATACCGGAGACGGCCTGATGGCTTTATTCGGAGTCCCTATCAGCAGAAAAGACCATGCTCTCTTAGCTTGCAGAGCTGCTATTACCCAAAGACGGCATGCCCGGGAGATTAAGCTCAAAGGTGTTCTGGGAAATCAATCTGATTTCTTCCATATCAACACCAGAATCGGGATCAACTCCGGCCCTATTGTTGCCGGAAATATCGGTTCCACCCGTAGAATGGACTATACAGCTATCGGTGATGCTGTCAATCTCTCCGCCCGCCTGGAAGGTGTTAACAAACTCTATAAAACTAATATCATTATCAGTGAATCCACTTATACACTTGTCAAAGATAATTTCATCTGCCGTGAACTCGATTACCTCAGAGTCAAAGGCAAAACCGAACCTACCCGAATATATGAGCTGGTTGCCGAGATAGGGGTGGATGCTTCTGCAGATTATTCCTGGATAAAAGAATATGAAAAGTCTCTCGTTCCTTATAGAACCGGTGATTGGGATAATGCTGTCAGCATGTTCCAAAAAGTTTACGATACATATCAGGATCAGGCATCCCTGACCATGATCAAACAATGCGAATATCTGGTTAAACATCCTCCCCAAAACTGGGATGGAATTTTAACATTGGAGGTTAAATGAAAAAGTGTCTGATTATCTTACTCTTACTCTCAGCTGTCATTCTGATGTATGCTGCACAGCAAATAACTGTCAAACGCGACAGAGCCGTATTAAGAGTTGGCCCCGGTTCATATCAGGAAGTTATCAAAGATTTACCGGTTGGTACTGTTTTAACAGTCCTTGAAGAGGATGACGACTGGGTAAAAGTACAGGACGGTGATAAAACAGGATGGGTTTCGCTTTCTGTGACTCAGAATACCGGTAAAAAGAACAATTTATTCTCTCAAATGGGAAAGCAATCTGCTGGTACTGATGTATCCAGACATGGCATGTCTGCAGGTGTGAAAGGATTTGGAGAAAGATTCACCGAGAAATACAAAGGGAATAAATCCTTTCTGGATGATGCCCTGTCCTATACAATGGATACGCGTTCCTATGAAAGATTCCGTAAAGATACGTACCATGATTTCAGTATAAAAAAGAATAAAAAAGCCATCAAACTGCCTCCCAAAAATGTACCCGAATTCTTCAGCTTTTCCGAGGAAGGATTCGGACTTGGTGTCGCCTCAGCTATTGCTGCTCAGGGTATTTACTCTAATCAACAACTTCAGGAATATGTTAATCAGGTAGGGAATCTACTGGTCGAAGCAAGCGATGCCTCTGATGTAAACTTCCGTTTCTTTATCCTGGATATTGATGCTCCCAATGCCTATGCCTGCCCCGGCGGAATAATATTTGTAACCAAAGGTATGCTCAGACTCATCGATAACGAAGCAGAACTTGCTTTCGTTCTTGCTCATGAAATAACACACGTTTCCCGATTCCACGGTATGAAAGAACTGGAAAACAGAAAGAATCAAATCTATGCTGATCAGGCTATGGATGAAATGGATGAAGAATTGCCCGATGATTTTTATCCGGAAGAAATCCAGGCTACCGAAAAAGAACTGGAAGATACTGCTTTTGATATCTTTGAAACAATTATCCAGGGAAGACTGGAAAAATATGAAAAAGAAGCAGATCAAATCGGCTTTCTTATTGTTGCCAGAGCAGGATATGATCCCAATGCCTCTCTCAGTATTCTCAATCGACTGATGTCTGCAACTTCAACTTCCAATAATCAACATTATACTAAAGAATCCTGCCAGAAGAGAATCGACTGGATCACACCCTCCTTATCTCAAACCTCATTCCCTGATAATCTGTTCAGGAATCAGGAAAGATACAAACAAAATGCGAACTTTTAATGATAAATGACATTCTCAAATCAGATCTGAAGGGTAAAGGTAAAGTCATTGCCCTTGCTCAGGCAATTCTCGATGCAAAGATCACTGTTTCTGAGATTCTTGAATATCTTAAAATTGCCAAAAAAGGTGAAAAAGGACATCTCATTGAATCCTGTGAGATCATTTCCACAGAAAATCCTGCTTTGCTCCTTCCGCATCTGGTAACTATCATAGCTTTGATTTATGATCAGGATCCCAGAGTTAAACTGGAGAGTGCCAAAATCGTCGGTAACCTGGCACCAACATATGCTGATCTGTTACTCACCGCCATCAAACCACTCAAACACAATGCCCTTGATGACGGGACTGTCGTCAGATGGAGTGCTGCCTTTGCTATCTGCTCTCTTGTCCTGCATAATCAGGACGCATTTCTGGAACTGCAGGATTTCATAGAAAAGATCATAGAAACAGAAATGAATAATGGAGTTAAAAATCAATATATTAAAGCTCTGAAGAAAATAAAGTGAAAAAATAGCATCTCAGCCTTCCAGTTTCCTGATAATCTCCATTAGTTCAGCCATGCTGAAAGGTTTAGGAAGAATGGCATCAAAGCCAAAGGTGTTAAATTCATGCATGATGGAATCATTAAAATATCCGCTCATCAGAATGGATTTTAGGTTAGGCTTGATCTTTTTTAACGGTCCGATAGTTTCTTTCCCGCCTAAACCTGCAGGAATAGTCATGTCCAGCAGAACCAGATCGAATGGATTATTCTCCGTCTCTGCTCTTCTAAACCGCTCTAAAGCCTGCTTGCCTTCCAAGGTACAAACTGTTTGATACCCCGCAGATTTGAGCATCATCGAGGTAACATCACAGACCATTTTATCATCATCCATGATCAAAATATGGGAAAACTGATTGGATCTCCTCTTCTCTATTTCACTGCTGGTATCGAGTTCGGGTATAATCTCATCACTTGCCGGCAGATAAATATTAAAAACAGTACCTTTAAAAGACTCTGAATTTACTTCTATCACGCCTCCATGTTTCTTAATTATCGAATAACAGATAGAAAGACCCAGTCCCGAACCAGTACTCTTCGTGGTAAAATACGGATCAAAGATTCTTTTCAGGTTTTCCCGGGGAATTCCGGTTCCGTTATCAGAAATAGAAATTTTTAAATAATCACCTGCATTAAGTCCTAGAAGATTACTGCTTAGTGTGATATTCCCCACAGAAACATGAATAATACCACCCCCAGGCATGGACTGCTCTGCATTTATTACAATGTTCTGAATAACCTGACTAATCTGCCCTTTATCGATTTCAACATGGAAAAGATCCGGTGCAAAAGCAAATTCACAGATGGAAGTAGATCCTCTTAAAACAAATTCTGCAGATTCCTTGATTAATTCATTAATTACGGCATTCTCCTTAACCGGATTTCCGCCCTTGGAAAAAAGTAGCAATTGCTGAGTCAATTTTTTAGCCCGTTGACTCGCTTTTTCCATATCCTCCAGAAAATCACTGTTCTGGCCTTCATCTTTTACATTTGTTTTTAATAAGGTTATATTCCCGAGTAAGGCAGTTAAAATATTATTGAAATCATGTGCAATACCCCCTGCAAGCATACTCAATGATTCCAGACGACTCGCAAGTTCAATATTATTCTCCATTTTTTTCTTAAATGTAATATCAAACAAAACTCCCCGTACTCCAACTGGTTTTCCTTCAGAACCTATTATCAAAGTCGAATGTATTTCCAAAGGAAAATAACTGCCGTCATATCTTACGCCTACATATTCATTATCAAATACGATCATCCCTTTGACAACCATCATAATATTATTTCTGGCTTTTTCCAATGATTCTGAGGCTACGAATTCAAAAACATTATGTGCTCTTTCATCCACATTCTCATTTGCTAAGAATAAAGTCTTGCAATACTTGTTGGCATAAGTCAGCTTTCCACTCAAATCAAATTCATAAATTCCGATCGGTAAAAGATCCAAAACTTCCTTATACTTGATCTCACTTTCACTGAATGCCTTTTTGGCCTTATTCTTCTCCGTCACATCATCCAGGAGAACACAGTAAAATTCTCCACCCAGAGAAAAACCCTTACAGGATTTGTATTCACCATTTAAACATAAATGATCATCAATATCTATCTTCTCGTCTTTCTTTACTTTTTTAAGCATTTCCCCTAAAAATGCTTCAGAAAAATACGCAGAAAATGTCTCCTGCATACTATGCCCCGCAATTTCTGAGGTTGTCTTATGCAGACTCTTTAACGCTACTTCATTAGCATATACTAATTTCAAAACCATACCGGTGTCATTGCTCTTTTTGCTGAATAAATAAGTCTCCAACAACATATTATTTACGATATTGGAATAGGTCTTTAATTTATTTTCTGATTCCTTGTGATATGTGTAATCTGGAAAAATTACCATTGAACCGATGATGTTACTTTGCTGATCATATAAGGGATAACTACTCACCAAAACCCATTTCTCTATACCCTGCGGTGTTGTAACCTTATGAAATTTATTTACTGCTCCAACTCCTTGTAATGCTTCCAACATCAAATAATCTTTAGGCAAAATCAAATCCCCGTCTTCATCTTCTTTGATCCAGACTGGATTAAATTCTGATACAGGTTTTCCTAAATAGTCCTGATAACAATCTTCTATCCCAAGAATACTTAGGCAGGCAGGATTATAATACTTTACATACCCATTCGAGGCATCCACTATTACTATCCCGGCCATAGCATTATCAAAGGAAGACTTCATTACTGATACCGCATTTTCTAACGGTGTGAGTTTCGTCGTATCTCTTTCACCTGTATGATTTGATATTAACATAACCCTCTCCCTTAATTCCATGCCTCAATGTAATTACTTCATTGTACTTGTAAAGAAATATTTTTCAAATCCCGCTTTTCTCTGACTCAATCCTCAATAATTAATCCCTGTTCCTGTTTGTTCAATTCCTCTCCCACTGCCCACTGCCTACTGCACACTGCACACTCTCTCCTAAGTATTTGCCTGCGGGTTTCAATCATTTTCCCGGATCTCTTTTCGCTCCCCTCGCTTTGCAAGAGAGGGGCCGGGGGTGAGTTATTTTATCCACTGCCCACTGCCCAATGCACCCTGCCCACTGATCACCTCACGTCCATACTGTCCATACTGTCCATCAAGTCCATTTTGTCCATCAACAAAAGCATCCCTCTCCCCACTATTAACCATTAACCATTAACCTCTAACTCAAATATTTCTTTTAATTTGACGTATCTACCAAAATAAATTTAATGATTTCAAAGAAAATAAAATTATCTAGGAGTAAAAATGGATCTTAAAAAGGTTTTTTCTCACCACACCTTGACCATGAAATCTTCCCTGATCCGCGAATTGGTGGCTTCTACCAAAGGAATTCCGGGACTGATTTCCTTCGCAGGCGGTTTTCCCTCCCCTGCTACCTTCCCTAAAACAGAACTCGGTGATATCTTTCAATCCGTGGTCACAGAAGAAGGCAACGATGTTTTACAGTACGGTGCTAGCGAAGGTGACACCCTGCTTAAAAAAGCTCTGCTTGAGTATGAAACTTGTCCCGAACTGACCTTGGATGAAATCCTGATCACCTTGGGCTCTACGAATGGTCTCTATTACTTTGCGAAAACTTTCATCGATGAAGGTGATGTAATTCTCTGTGAAGCTCCCAGTTTTTTGGGTACTTTAGTTGCCTTCGATGCCGTTGGAGCCGAACTTGTTCCTGTCGAAATGGATGATGACGGTATTGTCTGCGATAAGCTTTCCGAACAAATCAAATCGCTGCAATCCCAAAACAAGAAAATCAAATTTATCTATACTATTCCTGATTTTCAAAATCCCACAGGTATTACTCTAAGCCTGGCCAGAAGAAAAGAATTGATAAAAATTGCCATCGAAAATGATATTCTTATCATCGAAGATGACCCCTATGGTGAATTACGCTACTCCGGCGAAAGAATTCCGAACCTGATTGACATTGCCAGAAATGATTTTCAGAATAAAACTGTGGTTACCTGCGTAAAATCCTTCTCCAAAATTCTTGGTCCCGGACTCAGAATTGCCTATATCATGGGTGATGAAGCTATTATCCAAAACCTCTGCACCTGGTCTCAAAAAATAGTTGTCAGCCCCGATTGCGTCAGCCAAAGAGCAGTCGCCAGATATATGATGGCCGGCAAACTCAGACCGCATATTGCCAAAATCTGCGATTTTTATCGCCCTTACCGTGATAAAATGCTGGAATCACTCAAAAATTATATGCCTGCTGAAGTTAAATGGACTACTCCTGATGGTGGAATCTTTGTCTGGTTAGAACTGCCAAAACATATCGATGGTGACGAACTCTTCGAAAAAGCCAAGGAATACAAAGTCTCTTTTATTCCCGGCAGTCATTTCTATCCAACAGGTTACGCCCAAAAGAACACCCTCCGGTTAAACTTCTCTTTCCCTACTCTGGAACAAATCGATAAAGGCGTTGAACAACTGGCAACCCTTATCAAAAAATATCTCTAATATTGAAATTCTAAAGGGCGGTCACGAGATCGCCCTTCTTTTTCTCCAAACTCAATACTCACTGTCAGTTCTAAAATATATTGAATCTTTACTTGTTGCAAGATATATCCAAAAGCAGATTACCTCACCCGCATTCACCCCATTCCCTTAATAAAAGGGAAGGGACGGGGATGGGTTGTCTTTTTTCACTAACTCCTCAAGACTCATGTCTGTGAACTCAAGATTTTTCCTTCTCCAAATTGATAATTCTCAACTCTCAACTCTCAACTTCCCCTAGACTCACGACTCATGACTTAGATAATGCTCCACAAAAGCCTCAGATTCAAATAAAATACGATCAAACCAAATGCTATTAAAAGTATATTATGTGCCGGAGAATTCTTGTGCTTACCCATGATCTTCTCTGAAGAAGTCAGATATATTTGCAGAAAAATTGTAAAAGGTAACTGAATACTCAGAATCATTTGTGATATGACCAATCCTCTAAAGGGATCTGTAATAAAGAGAATCATGATCAATGCACCTATCAGAGTTAAGCCTGTTCCGGCTTTACTGTGCCAATCCTGAATATCGAAAGGTTCTTTGAACATTCCTGAAAATATCGAACCTCCTGCCATTCCGGCAGTTACACTCGATGATACTCCGGAGAATAACAGTGCCACAGCAAAAACAACCGCTGCAGAATTACCCAACAAAGGTCTCAGCATATCCTGTGCCTGGTTGAGGTCTGTAACACTGACATTGTTCACAAAGAACGTTGATGCAGCAATTAAAATCATCGAACTGTTTATCGCCCAACCGATTATCATCGCAATTAAAGTGTCTGTGAACTCAAATTTGAGTTGATGCTTGATTATTTTATCATCTTCCAGATTCCATTGCCGACTCTGAATAATTTCCGAATGTAGATACAAATTATGAGGCATGACCACCGCTCCCAATACACTCATGATTATCAACATGGAGTTGGGAGGAAATGCTGGTGTGACCCAGCTCTTCAAAGCAACAGGCCAATCTATATTTACCAGGGTTAATTCAAATACAAAAGATAACCCGATGATAGAAACAAATCCGATAATCCATCTCTCCAGTTTCCTGTAAGAATTTGTGTAAAGCAGCCAGCCAACCACTAAAGTCGTTAAGATTGCTCCGATTTTGATTGGAAGATGAAAAAGCATATTCAGTGCTATCGCTCCACCCAGAATCTCGGCCAAAGCCGTAAATATCGAAGCCATTACTGCTGTTGATAAAAGAAAGATAGAAGCACTCTTCGGTAAATATATACTCGCCGCTTCCGAAATACATAAACCTGAAGCAATCCCCAAATGGGCCGCATTGTGCTGTAATACGATCAGCATAAGCGTAGATAAAGTTACCATCCATAATAGTGAGTATCCAAAATCTGATCCAGCTGCTAAATTTGAAGCCCAATTTCCCGGATCTATAAAACCTACTGTAACCAGTAATCCCGGCCCAATATACTTTAGAATCTCCAATCCGGTAAACTTAGGTTTGTGTACTCCTCGAAAAACTTTAAAAATATCTATCTTCATACTTTGTCCTTTTATTTTATATAATAGGATTTATTGCTAAATGTGCAAATTTATTAAACCCGGATAATGCAGTGGAGATTTGCTGAATGAGTCAAAGATCGTGAAGATTGTAAGTCTTTCAAAATCTCTTTCTCTAAATCTCACCTGCCCACTGCCCACTGAAATAGCTTCAGCCAGATTGTAAAGATTCTACTGCACAGTTCGGGTTTAATCTCTCCCTTAAATTATCCTCAGATCTCTTCTCCGTCTGTGTTAGTCTGTGCAGGTCAGTGTAAGTCCGTGTTCCCAAAATGTTTCTTCCCCTTCCCTAATTAACAACTAACTATTTTGTCCTCAATCCTTCTTTCACTCCCTGCCTACTAAGTTTTGCTTATCAAATCAATCGGAACAAGAAACTTCGAAAAGCGGTTTCCTTCTTTATCCCGCAAATTACCATTACTATTCTGTACCATCACTGTCGCCTTATTTGAAAAACGGTAAAGCAAGCCTTTCAATATCTTTTTCTTATAAGGAAATTCTACCATATCACCAATCTGTAAATCCTTTTCCCGCAGGGTCTTCTCCTTTAACGTGACTAATTTATGCTTTCTTTCCACATGCCCAAACATATTCCAAAGTATTGTTCTAAACTGTTTCCCGGCACATCTTGACTTTCCGGTTAAATGGAATTCCACTAAATGAATCATTTCATGCTCCATAACACGCATTAAAGCTTCCAGTCTGTCCTGACATTTCAATCCGCCAATCTCTATATCCCTGTTTTCCCCATCAAAGGAATGAAAAAATAAATCAGGTGAGAATGAGATCACAAACAATCCTTTCGACATATGGAATTTCGTCTGCCCGGCTGAACTTTTTAACCTTCTGTTGAATTTGAAAGAAATCCTTTTGCCAAGTGTGTCGGTAAAATAGTTTTGAAAGAAGAATTTGTCGTACAATTCAAAGAGTTTTTTCAGATCACTGACTGCCATTTCCTCAAAATTCGCAGATTTAATAAACTTGGAATTCTGCAGCATTTCCTGATAAATCGTAGTAAATAAAATGAATTGCGTCTTCTCCGGGACCGGAGTATTAATTATAGTTTGAAGCACTATTGAATCCTCTCCTCAAAACTATCCCTTTTCTATTCCCTCTAACACCCAACCTGGACAAGCCAGAACCAAAAATGTTAAATGATATCTGATTCTTCTCTTCCCAAATTCCCCTCCAATGGAGGGGTGGCAGCTTGCTGACGGGGTGGTTGATGCCTTCAGAACACTTGATTCTTTGCATTTAACTCCTATTATTCTGCCAAAAAGTGAAAGAATTTTTGTGGTAAGGTAATAACACCTTTCTCCTTGTGGATAAATAATTTTCTGGAGTAAAAACATTACTTAAAACTTTCCTACCTCAAAGAATTCATCGATCTGGGGAATCTTAGCTTTCTTGGCATCTTCCAATGTCCCGTTATAAAGCATTTTTCCCTTATCCAGAAATATTATCTTATTCGCGATCCTATGAATACTGGCCAACTCATGCGTAACAATGACAATCGTCATTTTCAACTGATTCTTCAATTGGAGGATTAATTCATCTAGAGAAGCACTTGTCAGCGGATCAAGTCCTGCTGAAGGTTCATCACAAAACAGAATGACAGGATCAAGTGCCAATGCTCTAGCCAATGCCGCACGCTTTTTCATACCTCCGGATAACTCGGAAGGTAATAAATGAATGGCATGACTCAGATGTACCAAATTCAACTTTACTTCAATTATTCTGCTGATGATTTCCGGAGGAAGATTAGTATGCTGTTCTAAAGGAATAGATACATTATCAAAAATTGGCTGTGAGTTCAATAATGCTCCACCCTGGAAAAGCATTCCAACTTTTATTAAGACTTTCTCAAATTGAATTTCATCCATTGCCAGGATGTCTTCATTAAACATCTTTACACTCCCGGAAAATGGCTCATTCAACCGCAGAATGTTCTTTAATAAGGTTGTTTTTCCACAACCACTACCGCCCAGAATAACAGTTACTTCTTCCGGATAGATGTTTACTGTTACTCCATCCAGAATAGTTTTGTCACCATATTTGGCGACCAAGTCTTTTACTTCTATTATTGGTTCCATATTAATTCAGATAGATAATGCTAAAAATAGCGTCAAATACGATTACTGCAAAGATTGATGCAACTACGGACATGGTTGTAGCTCTGCCTACACCTTCTGCTCCGCCCTTGACTTCAAAACCATAATAACTGCCTATGATCACTATGACCCAGGCAAAAAATAAACTCTTACTCATACTGACCATTATATCCTTGAAATCAAGGATCTTGATAGCTTCCGTCATAAAAGCTGTAACCGTGAGATCAAGATATGTTACTGCGACTAAAAGACCTCCGAGCAAACCCATAGCTATAGCCAACATCACCAGCAACGGCATACAAATTGTAACTGCATGGAATTTGGGCACCACCACATAACGGATAGGATTGATCGCCATCATTTTCAGTGCATCAAGCTCTTCCGTTACCTTCATCGTAGCTATTTCTGAAGCAATGGCTGAACCGCTCCGCCCT
>CAYQPF010000009.1:0-70392 GCA_964419225.1 uncultured Candidatus Cloacimonadota bacterium
AGTAGGAGAAATAACTCACCCCCGGCCCCTCTCTTGCAAAGCGAGGGGAGTGAAAGAGAAGTGGTCAGGGGGCAGTAGGCAGTAGAGAAGGATTAAGGATTAAGGATGTAGGATTAAGCAGAATGGGAGCAGATCGGAAGAAAAATGTGGCGGGGGCAGAAGCAGAAAAACTCACCCCCGTCCCCTCTCTTACGAAGCGAGGGGAGTGAAATAGTCCCTCGGGTGAAAGTCCGGGGGACGATCTTTTTTGAGTTGAGAGTTGAAAGTTGAGAGTTGAAAGTTGGGGGGAATGCTGAAGATCTTTAAAAAGATCATAGAGTGTTATTTCATAAATTGGCACTGAGAATTGGGAGAAAGTATTTCCGGAAATGGACAAAATAGTTGTTAATTGTTAGTTATTAGTTGTTAGTGTGGGAGGAGAAGGGGAAGCAGAAAAGGATTGAGGATTGATAGTCGGGGATGGGAAAAATGGACTATATGGACTATAGGGACTCTAGGGACTATATGGACAAGATGGTAGAATAATTAAGAGATCTTTAAAAAGAGCATAGAGTGGTATTTCATAAATTGGCACTGAGAATTGGGAGAAAGTATTTCCGGAAATGGACAAAATAGACTATATGGACAATATGGACGATAGGGACAATAAGGACGATAATTGATATCAGTATTGAGGTGCCTTTAATTAAAGACATTTGTGGAGACAGTCTTGGAAAACATCTGAGAAGTTACAAAAAAATAATTTAAATGAAACTTTTTAAGTTCAAAATAGTTATTTACATAAAGGAACACCGTAGTATTATAGAATGGTTCCCGTATTTTTATTTTTACCACAAAAAAGCAAATCCAAATAAACAAGAGGAGGAAAAATGCTTTACTATATTACCCAAAATAAGAAGCAATACCGCAAGCAGAACCACTACTCCTTTGTAAACAAAGACACAGGAGAACAATTTCAGATTAAAGGTTTGAAAGGATGCGAATATCTCTATCAACTGATAAGCAATGTTGGAAAAGCAGTTTCCGTACTTGAACTGTTCTTTTATGAAAAGGGAGTGTTTGCAGTAAGAAGAAATGATCAGATTAAAACAGTTTTAGAATCAGTGTATCAGGATTATTACTGTAATACCGTAATTTCTCCCATCTTCGATATTAAAACAATCAGGGAAGTAAAAAAAGAATTATGTAAAATAATTGATCAACAGGCAGAAGCCATAACGAACAATGATTCGAAAAAAGCAGAAGAATTAAAAGAGCGTAAGGATTTCCTGATAGATTACTTGGAGAAAGGTTTTGCCGAAAACAAGAGGAGCAAGCTTCCAGATCAGGCTTTGCAAAAAGTCCGGAATTGCATTTTTATTGATATCAACAGTGTACTGCACAAAATCGAACTGTATGATCCTGTTGTTGCCAGGCATTTGAGATGCAGTATTCAGAAGGGCTGGGTATTTACTTACTATCCGATTGATGAGAACCAAATTGTGATCTACCCTTTGAAGTAGGTAATCAGGTGCCAGAGGGAGAGAGAAGTCTATAGTCATGAATCGTGAGTCTGGAGTCGTGAGGGAAGGGAAACAACTCTTCCCCGAAGATAAGGTGCCAGGCGGCAGTGACGGACGCTTAATAGAACACAGATGACGTGGATTTGGCAGATGAACACGGATGGAGACAGGCAGTAGGGATAACTCACCCCCGGCCCCTCTCTTGCGAAGAGATGGGAGTAATAGAGAAGTGGGCAGTAGGCCAATGCCGTTAAGTTAAGTGAAAAATGAGGTATTTTTTATTTACCCTCATCCTAGCCTTCTCCCTAGCAGCAGAGAGAAGGGATTGAATGGTTGGCAGATATTACATCGTTTTCAAGGCTGGCCTTAAGTTAATGACATTGGGCACCAGACACCTATTCTAAAAACTAATTCTAATCATCCCGCCTAATTCTGTCCTGGTCTGGCTTTTTTCATCCCAGTAATACGATCCCCCCAGGCTAAGGTCAATTCTTCTGCTTAGGCTGATATCATCTCGCACAGATAAGGTCTGAGAAAAAAGCTTGGTAGAATTATATGAATCTATCGCTTCTTTGCCAACGGAATAGCCCAAAGTAAAGATATTCTTCTTCACCTTATAATATTTTATGTTGGCACTGAAAGAATTGGATTTACTCGATTTGGAATCGATAGATCCGGACACTTTGAATCCTGCAGAATAATCCGCATTAAAAACGTAATCCGCACCTATATGAAAATTCTGGGAAGACTTTCCGGCATAGGTAGAATAATTATAACCGAATTCGGGAGTTAGAGAATACTTTTTCATAGGAAAATACAAATTCAATTGATATGCTTGTCTGGCTAAAAAATCAGCATAGACCGTATTATGATATTCGGTACTTACTTTCACCTTCTCCCACTTCTTCCAATTGAACACCAGACCATACTGTTCATCTGTCATTCTGTATCTTCTGTCTCTTTCTCTGGTAAAGCCAAAATTCCAGTCATCATGTGGGATAAGCACTATTCTCTCAGCATCAGAATTCCAGTCATCAGTATAATTATTCATAGAATTTTTATATTCAAATTCCACTTGTACTAAGATAGCTTTCTGACTCGCCAAAATTGTCTTATTCCCTGCTTTTTCGCTTTTCCTGAGATACTTGCGGTTGCTGATTCTGTCACCCTGAGCCGAAGCGATCAGAGCATAATGATAATTAACATCTGCAGAATTACTTTTTTCAAAGGGCTGTAAAACATCTCTGGCAGGCTGGTATTTCTTTGACCAGAGGTAGCAGTTGGAAAGTCCTAAAGCAGCGTCATAATTATCGGGATTTTGTTTCAGAACATCAGTCAGGATCGTTTCACTTTGCGAATATTTACCTGTCCAGGCATATAAATACCCAAGTCTGATCTTCCAGTCCAAATCATTAGGATTCAGATCCAACTGTTCCTGAGCAATTTCTATGGCCTCAGTAAATTTTCCGGCTTTGATCAAATCATCATACTCTTCTCCCCACAAAACAAGGGAGAAGAGCACGAGAGCTAAAAGAAACGCATATTTCATATTTTCCTTATTGAGCTGTCAGATAAACAGCAGCAACTTTATAGAATTTTTTTGCAGTTAAGGGATTGATCATCAGGTAGGTATTCACTATAGGATCAGCTGTTTCCAGATTCCAAACAGAAGCATTGGGAATATCTGCTGAATAAACTCGATAACCAATAGCTCCGGTCATCGCATCCCATTGCAATTTCAACTCTTCTCCGACTCTGATAAACGTCACATTTGCCGGTGAATCAGGTAAATGATTTACAGCTGAAGGACTCGGGGTTTGAGTTATAGTCCAGCTTCCAGTCCCATTGGGTATTCTGGATAAAGCATAATCCGAAGGAATTGGAGTTGAAGGAGTCTGATCAACTAAAGTTCCACTCCAATTGGTCAGAAGAATTGGTTCTCCTGACTGACTGATCTTGAAGTTTGCATGCAGTTGTCCTGCTGCATCCTGCAAATTCTTGTCAGATGCCCATACCTTCAAAAATCCGTTTGCTGGAATTGTTACGGCTGGGAAAGCCCAGTTTTTGGGATTGCCGGCATTGTCAGATAAGTAGTAACCTAATAAATTCACTGCTGAGGTTGAATTATTATAAAGTTCCACCCAATCCTGCTTGGTATTATTCTCATCTACCCATCCTGTATGAGTATATAAACTGTCATTGGAAATGAATTCATTCACAACAAGTCCTGCAGGAGTTGTGGGACTGTCCGTTCTGACGATAATATCATCAAGAGATAATTTCGCTCTTGCCCCGGATGTCACAGATACCCAGTAGTACTTCCAGCGTAATTGCACATAAGACTGGTTTTCCACTGCACTTGGCAAGGTAATAGGCCCAAAGGTCTGCGTGTGTCCTGCCGTAGGATTTGTCACATACTCAACAGGTAGTCCATTGTCAGTCACATCTGTGAAAGCACCAGTAGTACCGATTCTATATTGTAATCTGATGGCATAGACTCGGAAATTCGGTAAAACAGTTCCTGCCTTGAAAGACACTTTGATCCCGGTCTGTCCGATAGTCTTTAAACCTAGTACGGCTGCACCGAGATCTCGACCTGAAGCACCGGGTTGCCAAAAATCAGTTGCACCTGTATTGATGAAACTGAAACCTGCCCCATTAAGCCCTTCCATTCTGCTCCTGGATGTCAAATTGTAAGCTAAAGTATAAGGATCAATCATATCCTGAGCCAGATTTGGGTCAACTACTCTGCTCTGTTGGAAACGCATATATGCGGGATATGTTCCGGCTGGTGAAGTTGCCGGCCAATTGAATAAAGTGAAAGGCCCGTTAAAAAGATTATATGCAGGAGGATTCATGGCATCACCTGCAAACTCACTGGCAATATCGAACAAAGCGGTTATTGTCAAACTGCCTGTTAAAGTAAACTGAATACTGTCTGCAGTTGAAGCATAGCCCTGCCAGCCGATAAATCTGTAACCTGGTTTCGGCACTGCTTTCAAACTTACAGGCATATTCTTGAAGTATTTACCAGTCCAGGGATAAACAGAAGAGGTTACACCTGGAGTACTACTGTCTATTAACTGATAATTAATTTTGATACTGCCATGATCTTTGTTGGATACATCCAAGGTTACATTAGAGGCAGTATTCAAAGTAAAGAAAGTTCTTAAATTGCTTATTTGATAACTTGTTCTGTTAGTAGCAAAGTACTTTAAAAAATCTACATCAGCAACCCAGGTATCATAACTGCCATGATAAGGCCATCTGTTAATATGCTCTTCCATATTAGGTGCTAATAACTCTTGTATTTCATTAATTTTGGCAACAACTCTCTCAGATTTAAAGGTTGTATTCAAATTATCCATAAAGCGGATGATGAATTCCTGTTTGAACTCAGAATTCTCAAGTAACTTTCTGAATAATAAGGTAGCCCAAGGCGGATTCGGCCAAGCAGGGCCATTTGTTGCAGTTGCCTGACTGAGCATATCATAATAAGGAGTCTCTGTTTCCAGACCGAATCCGGCATCTGTATCATACAAATACCATCTCCATCTGCCGTCTAAGTAGGGATTTGCTCCAGGTACAGGTGTTTTAGCCCGGAAAACTCTGATATTGGTACCACCCCAATCAGTATTTTCCACCCAAAGCTCAGTTAACATATAGTTAATATAGTTCGTAATATCCATTTTGGTCTTCATGATTTCATAATTAGCCTGGTCGCTCAGAGAATTATTAGCCGCAAAGTCCATCATATCATTATAATAAGAAATATCTGAGCTAAATCCATAGTCCACAAAAGCTACACCATCGTGTTTGATGATCACAACATTACTCGTATCTATTCCATAATGCTTGTTCAAAGTATATTCATCCACAGATTCTCTGATATTATGAAGTCCCCAGTATTCTCCATTTAAAAACATAATCGACGGCCTGAAAGCCTGACAAGGTATTCCCAAATGCTTAACCAATTCGGAGGTTAACCCATCCCGGAATAAACTGTGATGCACATCCTGTCCTCCATTTCTTAAAATAATCCTTTGAAAAGAATTCACATCGTAGTTTGGGAAAAAAGAATAGTTGAAAGTACCTGGGCCGTAATCTGTTCTGGCATAGAATTTTAAGGATTTTTTATCTGCACGGGTCGTTCTATTACCCTGAATTCTTGTTCCTACATCCTGATTCAATTCGGAGATACCATTGATCATTAAATCCATGTTAACAGGTCTTTCCCAGGGACGGCCTTCCTGTGCAAAATTAGCGGTATGATAGTCATCACCGTCAAAACCATTACCTGTAACATAAATTCCAATCTCAGGATCAAAGAAATTATCCCGATTAGTTGAAATACTAAAAACAGGTAGTGTATAACGAGTATTTATATTTGAATCAACAAAGTAAGTATGTGTCACTGTGGTTCTGGCAAAAGCACCTGTTTTAAAAGCTTTAGCTCTGACAACAGTTCCCTTGAATATTTCGCTTAAAGGAGCCTGCCAAAAATCGTGATAACCATGATAAGTTCCTGAAGTTTCCGGCATTGTAGTTCTGATAGTTGACAAATCATTTGGAGTTCCTGCCTTGCTATCTATGAACAAAGAACCTGATAATACTGTTGAAGTATCTGTTGGTTCAGAACCGTCTAATGTATATCTGATCACAACAGCAGTATCCGGATGAGTAATAGTCAAGTCAAAGCTTGATGTATAATTCCCGCTGCTGGCAGAGAAAACAGGTTCTGTTAAGAATTCCTGATATCCGTCTGTTGTGTTGGCAGTACCCGGAGTGGGCTGGTTAAAATAATACCAGTTTGATGTCCCGTCAGGTTTTCTGCCCCAGGAAACATTCAAGCCTAATGCAATGGGATTTACCAGATCAACTTGTACAGATAATGGATTGGTAAGTACTATTGTCTCTCCACCTGCACTGATCTTGAAATTTGCATGTACTTCGTTATTAGGTAAGAGTGTGTTCAAATCAGAACACCAGACCAGCAGATATCCATTCGCTGCGATAGGGACACTTGGAAATGTCCATTTCATAGGCACCAAGGGATCATCTGTTAAATAATAGCCCTGCAGATTAATTTCTTCTGCAGTTGGATTATAAATCTCTACCCAATCCAAACCTGTCAAACCAGAGGGTGTTACCACCGTGGAATTTGATGACATGATTTCGTTGATATAAAGCGTCTGGGCACATAGGCACAGGCTCATCAACATAAACACAAATAAGATAGCCACCTTTTTCATAATATCCTCCTAATCAGATTATCTTATAATTTTTTGTCACCAATTGTCAAGTCCAATGTCTGCGACAAGTTAAGAGTTAAGAGATAAGAGATAAAATCGGGCAAAACAAAATCATCATCTTTACTACTGCATGGACAGAACTCTCTAAAAACTACTTTTTTTGCTGTCCACTAATTACACTGATTTCACCAATTACAAAAAGATAAGACAGATTTTTACATTTATCTAAAAACATATCCATTCTGATCAATCCTTCTAAAAGTTTGTGAAAAGCTTTTCTCTTGCTAAATACTAATTAGTTCTCCTCTCCTAATTCGATTAATACGCGTAATTCGTGGTAAAAAATCTCGAAAAGGTGCTATCATTTCACTTCAATCATGTTTTCCATTGACATTTCTTTGGAAAAGTTTTTCCTTTAAATAATTATAAGGAGGGTTTATGTTCTTCAGCACCGATCCAGAGCAGATGGAAAAAGCAAAAAAGGTTGTCTTTATCTCTATCTTTGTCTTCCTCTTTCTGACTATGACCTTTGCTGTTTTCTTCATCTCCAAATTCAATAAATCTATCAAATCTCCCCCACCTCAATGGGAATATGTCGTCCGCACCATAAATTTCACTTCAGGTGAATCTCAGGAACTCCAGGATTCTCTGAATGTTTACGGTAATCAGGGCTGGGCACTCGTCTCAGTAGCTAATGAAAAAGGGCAGAATCTTTACATTTTCCGTAAAGCTATGAGTAGTCAATAAACATTGTGTTCTGTATCTTTCCTATCCACTACCAACTGCCGTAAAGCTAAGGGGAAAATGAGGTATTTTTTATTAATTTACCCTCATCCTAACCTTCTCCCTAAAGAGGGAGAAGGAATTAAATGGTTGGCAGATATTACTTGGTTTTTCTCCATCCTGTCTATCCTGAATATCGATGCCAATTATTCATATCTCAGTTTTTCTTGACACTCTTCCCTTTACAACTGTTTTGGGATAATGAATAATATAAAGAGTATCCTGCTGCTTTTCAGAGAGTTCCCGAATCGGATCATAATTTCTTGGTTTATCCTGGTTCTATTCCTTTTTATTACTCCTTTCTTAGCAGCTCAGACTAATAATTTCATCTTTAAGGGCCAAGCTTTTACAGGTGTTTTTCAAAATGTCAATAACAACCATTTTCATCCTGATTCAGCTAATATTAGCGTATCTAAGGATCAACTGATCCTCAAGCTAAGAAAGGTGGAAGATGGCTTTCATTCGAGTGAAATAAAGACAACAGAGTCGGTCGGGTATGGTTACTATGAAGTTGAAATGCAGGCAGACTGGCGAAAAATGGACAAGAATCTTGTTTTTGGTTTCTTCACCTGGAATGATGATCCCCAAGCTGATCCCTACAACAGTGAAATTGATATTGAATACTCTTACTGGGGGAAAAAACAAAAAAAGAATCTGCAATATACTCTGCAGCCTTTATACAATGAATTTAATCAGCCCAGATTCTACTTTCCGGTTAACAATATCTGGACCGGAAAAGTTAAGCATTGTTTTTGGTGGTATCCCGATGAAATAAAATTCTCCAGTTACAAGCAAAATAATAAAGGTGAATGGCTCAAGATAGATGGCTGGAGCTACAGTGCCTTCGACGCTCCCATTCTAAATATGACAGGCATTCCCCGTCCTTGTTTGGACACACACTTACGGTTGAATCTTTGGATTTATAATGTAAGTGCCAAAATTCTAGCATCTATTCCTAAGAATGAGTATCAAGTTAGCATCAATAAAGTCAACTATACTCCTCTATTTGCGAATAAGAGCAATCATCTGTCTTATAGGACAAACACCTTGAATTTCCTGCAGGATACGACAAAAGTGAATTGGAGTAAAACGACCCCGGATACATTACTCGACCTTGATTTTGCCGATCTTGATCACGATGGTTTGAATGAAATTATTACGGTAGCACGACTGATCGATGATGAATTTAAACTACAGGTTTTCAATCAGAAAGGGGAATTATTACTGGAAAGGAATTTCTATGGCCTTGCCTATCCCCATGAAAATACTCTCTCCATTTTCTCTCAAAAAGGTTCCAACACTTCTGATTTGATTCTCAACTACAAAACATCTGACAAAAAAGATCTGTTCGAAAAGGTCCGAATCTCCCATTCTGATAAATCTCTGCAAATGACATTTAATTGGAAAATCGTCCTTCTTAAAGACAAATTCACGACTATTGAAGCATCTGATGATGCTGACCACGATGGTCAGCCTGATTACAAAATTGCTCCTCATAAATATCTTTTAGCCTCGACTGGAGAATTAATCGATACATCTTTCAAAGCCAATCTGAAAGAACTCCTTCAAAAACTGTTCTAGAGAGTATATTTAAACTACTCTCAGGATTTCTGACTAGCCACAAGAAGCACAATATACACAAAAGAAAATTGGAATTTCGACATTTCTTGACGTTACAAACCAAATAAATATATTGTCTTTAGTTAGCTAAAAATGGAGGCAAAAGTGAGGAAATTATCTTTAGGTATTCAGGATTTTAAAGAAATCCGGGAAAACAATTATATCTATATAGATAAGTCTGAAATCTATTACAATTTGATAACTTCTTTAAAATATTGCTTCCTTTCCAGGCCCCGGCGTTTTGGCAAATCGGTGTTAATCAGTACTCTGGGAGAAATGTTTTTGGGTAACAAAGAACTATTTAAAGGACTCTGGATCTATGATAAAATCGAGTGGCAAAAGTATCCGGTTCTGAGGTTTGATTTTTCTCAGATAGCATACAAACAAATACCTTTAGCCGAAGGTATTAATCTTGAGTTAAGAAAAATCGCACAAACTTATGATATTATTCTTGATTCAATTGATAATAAATTCAATTTTCGTATTCTTATTGAAGAATTGTCTGCTAAATCCAATTCACAGGTTGTGATCCTGATTGATGAATATGATAAACCTATCATAGATTATCTGGGAAAAGATCTTGATCAGGCAGAAGAAAACAGAGATATTCTGAAGAATTTCTATTCTGTGATCAAGCCGATGGACAGTTTTTTAAAATTTGTTTTACTCACAGGAGTAAGCAAATTTTCCAAAGTATCTATCTTCTCCGATTTGAATAATTTGAAAGATATCACAGGAGACTCCGCTTATTCTGAGATCCTGGGTTATACAGAAAAAGAGATTATTGATAATTACCCTGAATATTTAGAGCAGGCCAGTAAACATCTCAATATACCTTTTGATGAATTAATTCTCCAAATCAAAGAAATGTATAATGGCTACTCTTTTGACGGCAAAAAGCAAGTCTATAACCCCTTCTCAGTTCTAAATTTTTTGGGAGAAAAGGAGTTTAAGAACTATTGGTTTGACTCAGGCACTCCTACTTTTCTGGTCGATTTTATTAAGCAGAACTTAATCGATCCCCAAGAATTGAATCAGGCCATGGTTACAGACACTTTTTTTAGTAAGTTCGATCTCAGAAATCTGGATATTGTTTCTTTAATGTTTCAAACCGGATATTTAACAATCACGAAAAAGGATTCACAAGGAATATATTATTTGGACTACCCCAACAAGGAAGTGCAGATCTCATTTTACAAGCACCTATTGGAAGTGTATAACTATCTTCAGCTTGGTAAAAATGATACTCTGATTGTGAGGATCATGAAGGCCTTTAACCAAAAAGATATCGAGTCAATCGTCCAGCATTTCAAATCTCTTTTTGCCTCCATTCCTTATGAAATCTTCCTCAAAGATTATGAAGCCTATTATCATTCCATAATTTACATTGCTTTAAACCTGATCGGTGTTTATTTGAAAGCAGAAGTTCAAACGAATAAAGGCAGAATTGATGCAGTTATGGAAACCGATAATTATGTTTATATCCTGGAATTCAAAATCGGCCTGGCTGAGACTGCTCTTCAACAGATCAAAGACCAGAAATACTACGAAAAGTATCAAAGTTCATGTAAAGAGATAATTCTACTTGGCATTGGTTTCACCAAAGAGGACAGAAATATTTGTGAATATCTTTGCCAAATGATGGATTAAACAATAATTACACTTCATTAGAAATAATTAAATTTCAGCGAATCGTCAGATAAGTAAACTTACTCCAGAAAACAATAGTCAAAAAACCACTTTTTTATCCAAAATACGCCATGAACACCAAGGATGAAGAGGGGAGTGATATAGTTGAGAGTTGAGAGTTAATAGTTGAGAGTTGGAGAAAGAGAGAAAAAGAGACGCAAGTATGCGTCTCTACATTGCTTATTCCAGACTAATAAATAATCTATACTCGCATCATATGATAAAAAGGTCACTGATGTTATAACACATTAGTATATGTTGTTTGCTAATGCTGTTTGGTGCTATTTAACTACCATCAGCTTGCGAGCCTGAGTCTTATCGGGGATTGTTAATCTGCAGAAATAAATACCAGAAGCAACGCCTGTATTCTCGCCATTCTTACCATTCCATTCGACAGAATGGGTTCCCTGAGCCATTTCTTTTTTGATCAAAGTTCTGACTAACTGCCCTTTCAGATTATAGATTTCCAGTTTCACCTGGCTGGTTTTGGCAAGACTAAAAGATATCGTGGTTGAGGGATTAAAAGGATTTGGATAAATGGAATTTATGCCATCTGTTAAAGCAGGATCATTCACATCGTTATTCGCAACAACATGGTATTTTAAAGGTCCGATCATTGTCGGGTTCCCGTTGGTGGTCATAGCTTTCAACCAATAGTAATTATCGGAATTATTAACAGGCGCAGGATCCTGGAAAGTAAAATTCTTGTCATTCCCGGAAACTACTCCGTTTGTGATAAATTGATTGGTCACCTGTACGGCATTATTATAATTTGACGAAAGTCCTCTATAGACATAGTATCCTGCTATACCGGGATTTGTATCTTCTGTCCAATGCAGATTGATTGTATTTTCTTCAGTTGTAATATTAAAAATGGAAACAGGTTGGACAAGTAAATTCTGTTGTGGACTGAACAATACAGCAACGTTTTGATCAGAATTTGTCCGGAAAATACTACCACCAGCTCCGTTAAAAGCATATTGCACGCCTTTTGTACCCTGTTGATTCTCAATACCAACAGAACATGCATTTAAAGGTAGTTCATCAGATTTAGCCAAATATTGAATTTTGACATGACCGTCAGAGTATAAAATTACCTGAGCGGTAACCCAATCAGCTAAACTCCCTCCTGAAACGCCCAAATGATCAAAAGTGATCACAAAACTATAAGCGTTACCACCGTAATAGATACGGGAACCAGAATTGGGGAAAAATTCCATATCACTCCAAAAGGCAGCAATAAAGTTATTGGGTATGGTTGCAGTTGGTATCGCACGGTTTAACATATTGCTTGTACCTGATCCAAATGTCAGTAAACCGTTAGTGCCGATATATACTGTAGTGTAATCGTTCCCATAAAAGTTAAAAGTAAAAGGCAGTGTTACAGGGCCAAAGTAGCCATCATCCGTAGTTCCATTGCCCCCCTGATTAATGCTTCCATTGTTGGAACAACCTGTAATATCGTATAAACTAAGCATTTGTCCCATTTCTATCCAATTATACATAGGGTGAAAAGTGCTTTGATTGATGTTATTGGAAAAATAATAACCACCAAATACTGTTGAAGCATCACCTCCGCCATAGTTATAATCATTGGCAAACCCAAGCAGATTAACATCATGTGTAGCAGATCCACTCTCTGTGATTACCATATTCACATTCTTTTGGCCGGCAGACATGGGTACAAATTTCACGGCGAAAGACATACTCGCGTTGGAAGTGAGTGTAGCAGGATATGTATTGCCATCCATTACAACAAAATCAGGAGAATTTAACACAGCAGAGTTTATCACCAACTCGCCAGTACCTAAATTAGTGACGACGAAAGTTTGACTGGCAGTTTCATCTCCCACATTACAAGTGCCGAAATCTTTACTTGTTGGGGTAATCTGAAAAATCGGCTCACTGGAGATCTTGGTTATTGTTGTACTGAGATAATTGTTACTATTATTATCACCGGTTATGGTAAGGTGAGAATTGATTGTATAAGAGCCTATCGTATTAAATGAGGCCATTCCGCAAAATATGGATGAACTTACATTGGGACTGAGTGTCCCGTTATTGATCTGAGTTTGAGGCATGGTGTGCACAGACCCGTCAGGTTTTGTGATAGAAACATCCAGAGTGGCGTTGGTTGTATTGAAATTTACAGTTTCTGTACCCATATTTTTTATTTTGATTCGTACAGAATCAGAAGTGGTACAATAAGAATTATTCAGGGGTGAATCCACAGAATTAACAGCTAAATCCAATCCGGAAGCCGGGCTGATCGTTATCTTGATATTTGCTCTGCCATTATTTATTGATCCTAATTGATCAACCGGGGGGGTATTATCTCCAAACCAATACTGATGTGTATTAGCGTAGTGACTGAAATTAAAAGTCGGATACACAGGATTACCTTCACCGCCATAATTAGTTTCACAGAGAACCATGATATTTCCACCTGTATAATTGAAGGGAGTCGTCAGACTGATCGTTCTCCAAGAGGCTGAACTAAAAGTGAGTGTACTTTGATATACCAAAGTAGCTCCCGCCAGCATGTTGTTCCAGGTCATCTGAGCCTGAGCACTGGCAGTTGTATTTTTGATGTAAATTTTTAAAGGTACAGCATAAGTTGAGGTAGATTGTACACACCAACCCAAGGCTGTAATATTACCAGTTAACCCTTGCAATTCAGTCGCTGTATATAAAGCTGAAGTTCTTTCATATCCCCACTGAATGCCAAAAGGCTGTCTTTGACTCGAATTTTCTGTCCCTATTGTGATGACAGTTTGGGCAAATAACTGACAAAATAGCAATAGCCCCAATAAAATTAAAATCTGTTTCTTCATTTATTCCTCCATGGAATCTGTTTATTTATTAACATAATTTAACATATCTTAAAAAAGCAATTTACATTCCAACTTATGCAAATGTGATTATCCGTCTTAGAAAATTCTTGTCACCTACATTCAATTTCAACTAATTCTATCAATACATCATTTTTTTTGTATCCCTTCTGAAGTCAAGGAAACACTTGACAAAAAATTCTTTTCTTCACTAAAATGGCATGTATTATTCAAAAATGTGATATTAACAATAACATTTTTCCAGACTAATCATCTCTGAATAATATTTAATTGAGAAATACAGATGAGGTGTGTGTATGGATAATGAAATCAAAAAAACAATTCTCCTGGTTGAGGATGAATTTCTCATTGCAATGGCAGAAAAACAGGCTCTGGAAAAATACAACTACAATATTCTTGTAGTGAATTCCGGAGAAAAAGCCATTGCAGCAGTTGAAAGTACTGACACAATAGATCTTATTCTCATGGACATCAATCTGGGAAATGGCCTTGATGGAACAGAGGCAGCTGAAATTATACTCAGATCACATGACATCCCTTTGATCTTCCTTTCTTCACATACAGAAAGAGAAATTGTAGAAAAAACTGAGGATATTACTTCCTATGGTTACATTGTAAAGAATTTGAGCGAAACAGTGCTTGTAGCATCAATAAAAATGGCCTTCAAATTATTCGAAGCGAAAATTAAGGAAAGAAAAAAAGAAGAAGCTCTGCGGATGAGCGAAGAGAGAAACCTATTAATCAACAACTCCAGTCGTGACTGTATTTATAGTTATGATGGCTGCAATGGCAGATTTACCAGTGCAAACAGGGCTTTATGTGATATTTTACAGCTGGAAGAGTCACAAATTATTGGAAAAACTCACGCAGAATTGGGCTTCCCCCCCCATATCTGTGAAGAATGGGAGGTATTACATAAACAGGTTTATACCACTAATAATACAGTGATTGCAGAAACATCAGCACCAATGCCAGACGGCCTTATCCATTATTATGAAGTGGTTTTAAACCCCTTACATGATCTTGCCGGTAAAATCATTGGGATCGGCGGTTCAACAAGAGATATTTCTAAGCAAAAAGAAGAACAAAGATTGCTAAAAGAAAGTGATGTAAAGTTCAGAAGTCTTTTTCAAAATATTAATTCTATTTTTACCCTTTATGAAGTCGTGCTGGATAACAATGGTAATCCGTGCGACTATCGTTACCTGGATTTAAACTCTGCTTTTGAAGATCTCGTAAAAATGAAAGCATCCGACCTGATCGGTAAAACATTGTTGGAAATATTTCCTCAAACAGAAAGTTATTGGCTTGAGGCTTTTCAGAAAGCATACTTAACAGGTAAACCAGTCAAATTTGAACAATACAGCAGCGAGCTTGATATTTATATGGAGTTGAATATCTTCTCTCCGCAAAAAGGTCAACTCGCTTTACTCAGTACTGATACTACAGAAAGAAAAAAAGAGATGAAATTGAGAGAGCAAATAAGTCAAAATTATGAAGCATTTTTTAATGCAATTGATGACTTACTTTTTGTAATTGATACTCAGGGAAAGATCCTGCACACAAATTCCACAGTTAATAAAAGACTTGGCTATACTAAAGAAGAACTATTTGGTCAATCAGTACTTATAGTACATCCTCCGGAACGACGTGATGAAGCAGGGAGAATAGTTGATGAAATGCTACAGGGAATAACGGAATTTTGTTCTGTTCCTGCCGTAACGAAATCAGGAATTCAGATTCCGGCAGAAACAAGAATTTCCAGAGGTATCTGGAACGACCAACCCGTCATTTTTGGTGTAACAAAAGATATTTCCAGATTAAAATTATCAGAGGAGAAATTCTCAAAGTTGTTTCAAACAAATCCATCTGCCTGTAGTTTAAGTAATGTGGAGAGTCATAAGTATATCGAAGTAAATGAAGCATTTTATACTTTATTTGGTTTTGAAAAAGACGAAGTTTTTGGTAAAACTGCCACAGATTTGGGTATAACCACAAGAGAACAAATGAAGGAACTAATCCAAAAAGCTGGAAATGAAAAATTAGTAAACATTGAAACTGTTTTGAAAACAAAAAATGGTGATACGAAAAATGTGATTTTAACAGCAGATACCATATATATTCAGGAAAAGAAATATCGTTTTACCACGGTAACTGATATTACTGAACTTAAAAAAACAGAAGAAGCTTTGATAAAAAGTGAAAACATGTACAGACTACTTACTGAAAGTATGAAAGATGTGATCTGGATTAGGGATATAGATACTATGCATTATACCTATATAAGTCCATCAATAGAAAAACTGCGTGGATTCACAGTTGAAGAGGCAATGGAAGAACCGGTTTATGCTCAATTGACCCCGGAAAACTATGAAAACCTGTTAAAAGTAATAAATCAACGCAAAGCTGATTTTCTCTCGGGTAAAGAACATCCTGATAAATTCTATGTGGATGAGGCCGAATTAATCTGTAAAAATGGATCAACTATTTGGGCAGAAATAACTCTCAGTTACAGTTTAAACCAAACTACCGGGCATGTTGAGACACGCGGATTGACACGTGATATCACTGAAAAAAAACTTGCCGAGGATAAAATCAAAGCCCACCTTGCAGAGAAGGAACTTATTCTCAAAGAAGTACATCACCGGATCAAGAATAATATGAGTACAATCAAAGCCCTGTTAAATCTGCAGGTAGATACTCTGCAGGATCCAATTGCCATCGGAGCACTGGAAGATGCCTCTAACAGACTGCAAAGTATGATGATTTTGTACGATAAATTGTATCTCTCCAGTAATTATTCTGAAATGCTGATCACTGAATATCTACCACCCTTGATTGATCAAATCCTCTACAATTTTCCCAACAACCTCAATATGAGTGTGGAAAAGTGCCTTGATTATTTTGTTCTGGATGCTAAAAGACTGTCTCTTTTGGGAATCATTATAAATGAGCTTCTCACTAATATTATGAAATATGCTTTTGTCGGCAGAAAAAATGGTTTAATCACGATCTCTCTGACTCGGCAAAATGATGTTGTTACTTTAATTCTTCAGGATAACGGTAACGGCATTCCGGAATCCATCAACCTTGAAAACTCACCCGGATTCGGATTGATGCTTATTGGAATTCTCACGAAGCAATTAAAAGGAAAGATCTCACTCGAACGGATCGAGGGAACCAAAGTTACTCTGGAGTTCAACAAAATTTAGAGTAAACCGAAACAGTATATACTGCTTCGGTTATCATGATTTTCCTCTGTTAATTGCCAATTTTTCTATTCTAACCTGTTCTTATCCTCATCTCAGAATTAGTTCGAAGCATCAGTCGATGCTACTACATAGTAAAACTTCTTCGAAGTGTTTATCGTTTGTACCCAGGATGTAGCTGCGATTCCTGAGGCAATTTCGGTGTATGTGCCATTGGGAGAATCTGCACCAAATACTTTATATGAATTTGCTCCGGCTACAGCATTCCAGCTTAATTGGACTTCGTTACCTACAACTACACTTTGAATATTTTGAGGAATATTTAAAGTCTGGATCAAATTTATCCCATCCAGATTTGGATAACCGTTATTGTATTCAGAACTCATAGCCCAAATATCATTAGTCCCATTGGCAGTCTCACCCAGGAAATCCCAACCTGCAGTGATATATGTAGCACGAGATTTCATTTCTGCAGTTGTTTTTCCAAAAGAATCATTGGAATTAGCAGAATGAAGCTGCCCGGTAGTACTTCTATCCCAGAAGCAATTTACTATACTGCTATCGCTTGCTCCCGCAATGCCACCAACATCACTTATTCCACTGACCGCTCCTGAGGCATAACTATAATTTATATTGCCTTGGTTAAAACCTGAAATTCCACCGACCAGATCATGACCATTAACAGAATTTTTAGTATAACAATTACTTATACTGCTACCATATAATCGTCCTGTAAGCCCGCCTAAATATGAAACTCCAGTAACTGTCCCTATTGAATAACATTTGTTAATGATACTTCCCTCAGCATGTCCGATAAGTCCTCCAATGGTTGATCCGGTTCCGGTTACAGAGCAATTCGTATAACTCCGGGTGTAAGTTGAAAATGAAGAACTTACTCCCACTAATCCGCCCAAATAATCTTCTCCAATCACTGATCCGTTAACAAAACAATCGTTGCCAGTACTTCCTGCATTGATACCAATTAATCCACCAACATAAAATATACCAGTTACTGTTCCGGTTACATAACAATTGTTTATTGCACTTCCTTCGGCAAAACCGGTAATTCCGCCAACAACAGATCCCCCCTTCACATAGCTTGCAGGATCAATATCCACGCCAAGGTTTTTAATCAGAGACCCGTTGCCTGCAAATCCAAAAAGTCCGACATAGAGTGTTGTCGCTCTATTAACTTTCAAAAATGTTATTTTATGATTATTACCATCAAAAGTCCCCCGAAACTGGTTTACATTATCTCCTATAGGAAGCCAGAATGACCCGGCATCATATCCGGCACCAGTACTCGTTAGATATGATGTTAGATCAATATCATTAATCAATTTAAAACATTTACCTGCAAAAGATTCACCAAGATAATTCCTTATTTTATTCAATTCAATTGCATTTGTAATTTGATAAGGATCAAGTTCGGTACCTGCACCAGCTAAATCCGGAGTAAACACAGTGATGGGATTGGAATTTCCACTTGTTCCAGCAATATTAGATGCACGGACGCGATAATAATAAGTAACGTTTGATGTGAGTCCTGTAATATTGATGATCGTTGCGGTACCAATGCTTGCATTATTATAACCAGAAACAAAACTGGTAAAACTGCTGTCTGTAGCAACATCAAGAAAATATACGGTTGCATCATGTATAGAACTCCAGCTTGCAGTAAAACTGGTTGGTCGTACATTTACTGCAGCATTTGCTACTGGTGCAGAAGTAGCATACGGCTCCCAGGCAAGATGAGGAAAACCATTATTATAACCCGAAGCAATGTGCCATATTGGTATTAGTAAAAAATCCCATCCAGCATAAGTTGATTGAGTCTGCAATTCTGCAGTAGTTTTACCAAAAGAAGGATTTTCGCCGGCACTGGTAGTCTGCCCGCTAGTGGTTCTGTTCCAATAGCTGCTACTTGTCCATGCACCTAACGAGGAAAGTGCAACCAGACCTCCTGTATTAGTCCCGCTAACCAATCCTGTAAAATAAGAATATGAAATATGCCCTTGATTTGATCCAGCTAAACCACCACAATAAGAACCTGAGACACTGCAGTTTGCATAACAATTAGTAATAAGACTGCCGTTTTGACCAACAATTGACCCAACGGTACTCATACCACTTATTACTCCAATAACATAACTTTGGCTGATACTGGATTCATTATCACTTTGTCCAGATATTCCTGAAACAAAATAATTACCACTCATCCTGCCGGCAGGATCGATGACAACTCCAATGTTTTTAACAACGGCATTGCTGCCCAGATACCCAAATAAGCCTATATAGTTTTCGTTGGCTCTTTCTGCTTTTATCCCTATTATTTTGTGATAATTACCATCTAACTGTCCTCTGAATTTTGCAGTATTGTTTCCAACTGGAAGCCAGAAAGAACCATTATTATATCCCGTACCACCACTGGAAAGAAATGAGGTTAGATCAATATCATTCATTAATTTGAAACATTTACCAGTAAAGGCATCACCTAAAAAATTCCGCATAAGATTTAATTCTGTAGCTGTATAGATTCTGTATGGGTTAGATGCAGTTCCGGTTCCTTCACTATAACATGCTGTTTGAACACTTACAGTATTTGAGTTATAACTGGTCCCAAAAACATTAGCTGCTCTGACTCTGTAAAAATAGGTGGTTCCAGGTGCAAGGCTGGTCACTGTTTGATTTAAGGCTGTACCACAATCAAAATTATTATAGCCCGTAACAAAACTTGAAAAAGTACTGTTTGAAGAAATATCAAGAAAATATCCATCTGTATTTGATGTTGCATTCCAAACTGCTGTAAAGCCTGTAGTGGTAACAGCAGAAGCAGAAACAGCAAGCGGGGCATTGGGAGAAAATATTGCCTGCCAGGCTAAATGAGGATATCCATTATTATAGGCAGTTTCTATATGCCAGACAGGTGTGGTAAAATCCCAACCTGAATATGTGGATTGTATTTTCATCTGAGATGAAGTGCGACCCTGCGGTGGCAGACTATTGGTACCTGCCATATAAACTCCATCGGCACCGCTGAATGTTGTCCCGCTCGTTTCTGTATCCCAGAAATTATTATTAGACAGATTAAGGCTGGACGCCATTGCCCCAATGAATCCACCAACATTAGTCGCTCCGGTTGGTTTTCCTGTAGAATAACTGTTAATTACCCATCCAGCTGTTGCAAGAGAACCAATTAATCCACCCACCTGATTCCCAGTGGTTCCACCATTAACTGTAGCAGAAGAATAACAGTTTTCCACTACCTGAGCATCTAACGCTCCAAGTTCACCATTTTGGCCTACCAAACCACCGATTCCCAAATTTGAACCAGATACTGTCCCTGTACTAAAACTCCATTTGATAAAACTGAAATTTCTTCCCTCAGGTCCACTAAACCCAACTAACCCTCCAATTGCCCATCCGGCTCCACCATTGACAGTTCCATTAAGACTTCCGCAATTGTAAATGTTGCCGGAACGGTTTGCACCAACTAAAGCTCCTGTGGCATTACCCCCTGTCACAACGGCACTCACTAATTTAACATTCTGAACAGTCGCTCCATAACCTAAATATCCAAATAACCCGACATTTGCAGTTGTGGGACGATTGATTTTGAGAAAACCTATATTAAAGCCGTTTCCGTTAAAATTCCCGCGAAAACGGTTAGCATCATCACCAATTGGCTGCCAGAAAGCCCCTGAATTATAGCCGGGTGCACCTGTCCACAGATAACCGTATAGGCTAATATCATTAGTCATTATAAAGTAAGATGTAAGATAATTCCGCACCAGGTTCAACTGCTCAGGAGTTGATATCTGATATGGATTCCCGGATGTTCCATTTCCTCCTGCAAACTGAGCAAATAAACCTGTACATAAAAAAAGTATAAAGACAATAAACAATTGTCTCACAAAATGTTGTTTCATAAAAACCTCCATTGAATTGGAATTATTTGCATAAAGATGCTTATAGGTAATAAGTTGTCAAGAAAATAAATGATAGATAAAACTTCTTAACGGCTTATCTATAGGCCGTTTAACTCTCTATATTACATTGCTCATAACATTATTTTCAGATTTTCAGATCCGTTCTACACATTCTAAAATTACTTATGAATCTGTTCCAAAAGACGATGATCTTCTATCTGCTTTCTGATCTGGGGAATGATTTTTCTTAACATCATTACACTTACTCTTGTTTCCTTCTCTTCCGGGATATATTCCTGTTCGAGTACTTCTCCCCTGTTTCGGATATAGTCGAGCAAATCTTCCATCTCTTCAGGGACATGGAAGGTTACCTGAATCTTTTTCTTAAAAAGAAAGTACTCAATTATTCCTTTCAAATTACTCATATCCTGATCTTCCAAAGCCGAAATAAAGACCGAATCAGGATAACGCTTTTCCAGTCTTCGCTGCAGGAATCTGTGATGCAGTTTGGCCAATTTGTCTGTTTTATTAAAGACAATGATAATATCCTTATGATCTGCCTTCAACTCGACCAGCACATCCTCTACAGACTTAATCAGTTCATCCAGCCTGGGATGAGCAATATCAACCACCTGCAGGAGAAGATCAGCTTCCATGACATCCAGTAAAGTTGAGTGGAATGATGAGATCAGTGAATGGGGAAGCTTTCTGATAAAACCGATTGTATCTGTAATTAAGACATTCTGCCCCCTGCTCAGGTTTAGCCTGCGGGTAGTGGAATCAAGAGTAGCAAACAACTGATCAGCCGCATACTGCTGCTCATTGGTCAGTCTGTTGAATATAGTTGATTTTCCGGCATTGGTATAACCCATCAAAGCTACGGTGGTAAACTGCCGGCGGTTCTTTCTCTTGGTCTCAGTATCCCTTTTTATCTCTTCAAGTCTCTCCTTGAGGATTGTGATCTTCTTACGGATCGCTCTTCTATCAACTTCTATCTGCCTTTCACCTGGGCCTCTCAATCCAATACCACCTTCAATACGGGAGAAATGCTGCCATAAATTCCTTAATTTAGAGTAACTGTACTGCAACTGTGCCAACTCTACCTGAAGTTTGGCTTCCTTTGTTTTGGCATGCTTCGAAAAAATATCGAGGATCAGTTCTGTACGATCCACAATATTACAGTGGGTAGTTTTGGCTATGTTCCTGGCCTGTGCCGGTGAAAGATTATCATTGAAGATCAGCGTTGTAACTTTATTACTCTCTATTTGAGCCTTGATTTCTTTTAATTTTCCCTGTCCGATAAAATAAGTTGCATTAGGTTTCTTCAGGGCCTGAATAAAGGTTTCCACAACTTCTGCTTCAGCTGTCTTAGCCAATTCTGCAAGTTCATCCATGGATTCAAGCAAATCTGCCTTATCTTCATCCAAATTCTTCAACCCAATCAAAAAAACTCTTTCTTTCACTTTTTTTGGTATCTCAATCATACCCTATTTGCCTCCTCTGCCGACTGCCCCCTGGACAAGGGACGGGGATGGGTTGTCGAAATAATTCTCAACTCTTAATTTTCAACTCTCAACTAGCATTTAACCCTATCCTAAATCCTTTCCCTTAATAAGGGCAAGGACTTTCCAATGAACCAGTCTGAAGACAGGTTCTACTTCACAACACTTGGAACAGTTTCAACTGTTCCCTTGGCTTTTAATTGGGCAAGCTGCCCAATCTCCAGAAAAACAGGTACTACACGGAACGGTTAGGATCCGTTCTCTCTGCCCACTGCACACTGCCCACTAATAATTTATTCCATTCTCGCTGACAAGTTTTTTTTCACTCTTAACTCTTATCTCTTAACTTTTGCAAATTTTTCTTGTCAGATTTTTCCTGAGGATTATTAATTGCAAAAATAATATTCATAGAGGTTTGTATGAAATTTCTTGATCTTGCTATGGATAAAGCCTTGGCTCTCGGAGTTGACTATGCTGACATACGCATTCAGTTAACTACCAGAGAAGTGCTTTATTTGGAAAATTACAGCTTTAAAGCAACAGACAAACGGATTATCCACGGGTATGGGATCAGAGTTCTTAAGAATGGTGCCTGGGGATTTGCACATTCCAATGTTTTCTCTGAAACTGCTATTCTGAAAACAGTAGAATCTGCTTTCCAGACAGCACTTTTATCCTCCCAGGTTATCAAAGGTGAAGGTCTTAAATTAGCCCTCGAAAAAAGCTACATTGCCACCTACAAAACCCCCTGTAAAATCGACCCATTCGAAATTCCTCTGAAAGAAAAAACACAATTGCTCATGGATATCTCAGCCAAAATGCTGAACTATGCACCCATCGGTAAAACATCACTTTCTCTGACTTCCCAACGTGATGAAAAACTTTTTGCCTCAACTCTCGGTACCCGCCTGGATCTGAATACTCTCTTCATCGCTCCGTCCATTACTGCCTATGCTCTCGCTGATGGAGACTGCCAAAGCAGATCTTTCGACGAAGGCGGTAGAAATATCGGCTGGGAATGGATCGAACAACTCAACCTTCTCGATAAAGCACCTCAGATCGCCGAAGAAGCTATCATGAAAGTCAAAGCAGATGTCCTGACTGAAGAAAAACGCAGAGATCTTATCCTCGACCCTAATCATCTCGGTCTGACTATGCATGAATCAGTCGGCCACCCAACTGAATTAGACCGTGTTCTTGGCTGGGAAGCTGATATGGCCGGTATCTCCTTCGCTACACCGGAAAAACTGAAAACCTATCAATATGGCTCTCCAATTGTTAACTTCATGGGTGATAACACTCTCGAAGAAGGACTCGCAACTGCCGGTTTTGACGATGATGGCGTTCCCGGTCAGAAATGGTTTATCATTAAAGACGGGATTCTGCAGGAATACGGCTCAACCCGGGACACAGTTCCCTTTATTGGTAAAGAATACTCCCGTGGTTGTTCCAGAGCAACCTACTACTATGATCAACCTATCAACAGAATTCCCAATCTCTACCTTCTCCCCGGTAAAGAAGAACTCTCACCTGCTAAACTTATCGGTGACACAGAGGATGGGGTTTACATTCAGGGCAGAGGCTCTTTCTCTATTGATCAGCACAGAGTTAATTTCCAATTCGGTGGTGACTTCTTCTGGGAAATCAAAAATGGTAAACTGATCAGACCACTTAAAAAAGTCCTCTATCGTTCTAATAATCCCGAATTCTGGAACAGTTGCGATGCTATCTGCGATGAAAGATTCTGGAAACCTTTTGGAGTTGTAAACTGCGGAAAAGGACAACCCGGTCAAACTGCCAGAATGACGCATGGTGCTTCACCAGCACGCTTCAGAAATATCAGAGTCGGAGGTTCAAAATGAAAGACTTAATAAAGAAAATCCAGGACTATGTTGTAAAAAACTCACATAGTACAGACTTTGAGTTATCCATTAATTACACTGAAGACAGGAATACCCGTTTTGCCCAAAATGCCATCTCTCAACATATCAGCGGGACAAATATGGATATCAGATACTCTGCCAGTTTCGACAATAAATCAGGTTCTTGTACAATAAATCAATTCGATGAAGAATCCCTCAAATACCTGATTCATACTGCTGAACAGATCGCTCTTCTCAATCAGCCTGACCCTGAGTTCTCTCCCTCACTCGGCAATTTACCTTACATTGCCACTAATAATGTTGTCGAGGATACAAGAAACTACTCTCCCCAAAATATCGTTAATACAATCAAGGAACTAATCGCTCAGGCAGAGTCAAAAGGTACAAATTTATCAGGCATTTTTACAAAAGGCTATAATTACAACTCACTCCTCACCAAAAACGGCTTCTGCGGTGAATATGATATGTGTGACTTTGAACTTTCCATGACTATCAAGAAAGATAATGTGGAAACAAAAACACTATTCTCTCATAAAGATATCCACAAACTGAATGTAAAGAATGAATGGGACAGACTTTATCAACAATATCTGAGTTTGGGTGATCCTCAATCCATGGATGCTGAAGCATTGCCTGTAATTCTTAGACCTCAGGCTACAGCAAATTTTCTCATGTACTTGTATTGGATCATGAACAGAAAAATGGCTGATGATGGGCTTACACCCTTCACCGGACAAATAGGAAATGAATTCTTTGGTGATAATTTCTCAATGCTTTCAGTTTCTGATGATCCAGAATTGAGTATTACGCCTTTTACCAGTAATTGGATTTATGAACCTACAGCCTGGGTTAAGAATGGAGTTCTCAATTCCCTGCCCTGCGATAAAAGCTATGCCCAAAAACTTAAGATCAAGCCCTCCGGTTTTGCCAATATCTATATTGATGGCGGTAAGACAACTGAAGAAGAAATGATGCAGTCAGTTAAACGTGGTTTGATTATTAACGACTTCTGGTATATCAGACCAAACGACATGAAAACTGCCGACTTTACGGGTATGACCAGAGATGGAGTTAACTATTTTGAAAACGGCACGGTAGTAAAAGCTGTGAACAACTTCCGCTTTAACGAATCTCTCGTTGATGTCACCCGCAGGATCTTAGCACTGGGCGAATCAACTCTCATCAGTCCCTTCAGCAAAGTCCCGACCATGCTCATTGATAGATTCAACTTCGTTGATAAAACCAGCTTTTAATGATAGAAAAAGGGCTGATCATCTCAGCCCTTTTCGTTCTTTATCTCAAAAATTAATTATGGTTTCTAAATCGGTATCTCGATCCCTGTTCTTATGATTTCTGCAACAAAAGGATCTTCTTTTTCATTAAAGGAATCAGAACTAAATGGTAACACTTCCAAATCATGACTCGCTCTAATAGTGAATCTGCGAATTTTACTTCTGTCTTTCATCCTATTACCCTCAAAAAAATCCGATACTATAGCTAAATCTATATCACTCCATTCCTGTGCTGTTCCTTTTGCATAACTGCCAAAAAGAAATGCTCTTTTTAATGGAAATTCATTGTCAGTTAAAATCTTTATGTAAGATCTGATAATATTCTCTATCTTAGCAGGGATTTCAGCCATGAATTCATCTCCTCTATTCTTTTCAAATATCCTTCAGCAAAGTCCTTGTCGCACTTTTTGTAAAACTCATTCTTATACTCAGGATAACGAACTTCCAAATTAAAGTCATTTATTTCATCCAAAAATAGCATTTTATCTTCAGATAATTCTACCTTTGCTAATTCAGCTAGTTTTAATAAATTATGTGTCTTGGGAGGAACTGTGTTATTGTTTGTTTTCACATAATGTGCTTTTAAAACTTTTTCCAAAACTAAGTGTCCTAAAAACAAACTCCAGTCATATCGGCTGTTATTTAACAATGTTTTTGCTGTTAACCAATCATTCTCAGAACTGTCTAACCAATACTTTATATGTTCTTCAATAGTCATATCTACCTCTAAATCTAAAATAGCTGACAGCTATAATTATGCAAGAGAAATTTGTTTTGCATAATAAAAAAAGGTAGTCCTGAAAAACAGAACTACCTTTTTTATATTGGTACCAGAGGCCGGACTTGAACCGGCACGGGCTTGCACCCGAGGGATTTTAAGTCCCTTGTGTCTACCAATTCCACCACTCCGGCAAACTTTTACCCACTACTATTCCGCCAAAACTGGAGGCGACACCCGGATTTGAACCGGGGGTGAGGATTTTGCAGACCCTTGCCTTACCGCTTGGCGATGTCGCCCACTTAAATAAAAAATGGAGCGGGAGACGGGGGTCGAACCCGCGACAACTACCTTGGCAAGGTAGCGCTCTACCACTGAGCTACTCCCGCTATCAACTATAGTCATATTTATAAGATATAGATTTCCTGTCAATTATTTTTTTGCTTTTCCGAAAAGATTTCTGCACTGAATCGATATACAGTGCTCTCTTCACTCTTCCAGCTTTCTCTGTTTAATCCTGCTTTACGACAGGTTTCCTGCAGGAAAGTCATTGTGTCCCAATTATATTCGGTAGCCACCTGAGGCAGTAATAAACCACTCCCATGTGGATTCTCAATAAATAAACCATCCCGGCCTATCTCAATTTCAGAGGCATCTTCCATAACCACCAATTCGGACAAAATAGAGATTTCTATCTCAATTTCACCTAATTCTTCTGCTTTAACAGGAGAAAATCTCGGATCCCTGAAAGCTGCAGATCTGGCCATCTCTATAATAGTTTCCAGGATACTCTTGTACCCATGAATATAGCCAATACATCCTCTTAGTTGTCCATGTTTGGTTAAGGTTACAAAGGCACCTTTCTTCGTTTGAAAGATCTCATCCTTGGGAATATCAAAGTTCAATGACTTCTTCAAGAGAATCGACTCAATCGTATCCCTGGCCAAAGTTAAAAGAAATACTTTTTGCTTCTCGTCTAACATAATCCCTACTTTGCAGGCTGGGTAATGATTATCTTCTGCATAAATTCATCTAACTGGACATGAGGTGTTAACTCGACAATACTATTGACTATTTCCAGAATATTGGGAAAAGCTAAAGTAAGATAATAGACTTTTTCCTGTCCATTCACCATATGAAAGATCTTGATCAACCGTTTTCTGCCTTGATACAATTCCATTTTCGTAATTTCAGGATAAAGCATTAAAGTGGATCTGCCCATAAGACTGGAAAATCTGACGAAGTCTTTAGTTAAATATACCTTATTAAGCATAAACAAGTTCCTGCCCAAAGAATCAAATGCTAAAAATATAATTATGAAGGGAACTATTTTAAAAAATGTTTTGGTTTCTTCTGTTGTCTTAAAGAAGAGAACAAACACAGCATACACCAAGAGCATAATGCCTATGAACAAAGTTGAATATCGCATGAAAGCACTGAACTTATATTTACGTGGCAAGCCTTTTGCATCGTTGATCAAACCAACTGATTCCATTATATCTCCTTAATCTCGATATTTAGTTTTCCATATTCTCCATCATAACCCGGAGGCGAGAAGGAAAAGTCTCCTCTTCTGACAGCTAATATATGATTGAGAGTATTGGAATTGATTTTATTGTCAAGTAGTTCTCGCATTTGAGTTTCATCCATCTGCCACATATTGATCTCAGTTCCACACTTTGCGATGATCTGATCATAGTCCTGAACTACTTTTTTTGAAACAATGGAGCTTGTTTTATACGCAAAGGCAATCACATCAATGAGAGGAATTAAGCTTATAAAACTCTGTGCTAAATACTTGTCAGTCTGAGGTAACTGCTTACACCTCTGAGCCACACCCAGATGCATTTTCTTCCCGCAAACCGGACATATTAAATCCTGTGGATACTCTTCCAAAAAATATACTTCTTCTTTGTTCTGATGCTTATCACCCCGGTGACCTGTCAGATAATATCTTCCTTCCTGAGAATTGAATTTTATCAATCTGTGTACAGGTTTTTCTCTGAGCGAATTAATAATATTGGGATATGTAAGCTGCTCAAGTTCGACTTGAAAAAACTCCCGCCCCACTCTGTTCAATGCACTGCTATGACAATCACTGTTACTCAGCATCGTCATCTGAGAAAAATCTTTTGTTGTCTGTAACATAGCCGGACTTGCACTTAAGCCTGTTTCAATGATCTTGATATGGGGTAAAAAATCTCCGTAAAATTCCTCTATGCAGGACAAATTATTCTTCTCACCCATGATCCCGTCAGGAGTCATCACATGAGCCGGAATAATTTGCAGTAATGGATGAATGGAAGCTATCTCAAATAACCTTTCAATCATTTGATTCCGTTCTGCTGATACAATAAAAGGCCGGCCAATTGTATTCTTCTGACCCCATTTGTTCATCAAAATCTGCATTTTCTCTATTGCTGAAAAGTCAGGAAAAAGAATTACATGATGTGCCATAATCTTATTTCTGTAGCCCTCTAAAGGTACGGTAAAAATCACTTCTGTCTGCAACATAAAAGAACTTTTGTCCTCGGCCAAAGAAAATAAACCTTCTGCAGACTCTCTCAAACTCATTTTCAACTCTTTAGTTCTGGCCGGTAAAAGACAATCACCTGTCCCAAAACAATCAATTCCCTTGATCTTCATAGTTCGCGAAATGTCTTCCAGCCGTATATCTCCCACTCCGCCGGCATAACCTGAATGAGAATGTAAATCTAATGCATAAATACTCAATTTGTTTCCCCTTTAACCCTAACAAACAAACTAACATCTGCATATGGATTATCCTTCTGGACAAAGCTTCTCAAATTCTCCAAATCCAGCATGTTAGACAGCATTTTAAAACTAGAATCATCCTTATTCTCAAAAAAAGAAGATAAAACTTTTTCCAGATAAGCCTGATCAAAATATCCGTTCTTTTTAACTTCTGCTGTGAATATTTCTTCTCTGATCTTCCCTTCATTTGCTCTTAAAACAAGTGCATAAGGATGACTATCCCCTGCCTTTTTCTTTTTTTGCTGATATACTGCCCAAAAATATGTAGGAGTATAAGGAGAATAATATGGATACAGAGCATTTCCATAAGCCAGTGGATAATTGCTTAATTCCGGAGTATTCATTTTGATCAGCTTCTTCGGCATTTCTGCATGAGAACGTTTACTTAAGGACTTTGAAAACAATGTATTGATAATTTTTGGATGAACATAAGGCATAAAACTCTTGATCGCTTGATCTACATAGATCTGGTCAAAATTGTAGTAATGTGACATAAAAATCCTTACATAAAACAAATCAAACCAATTCTTTAAACCCACATCTTTCGGCTGAGGTAATTCCCGTAAAACTCCCAACAAATTACTTTGATAGGAAGCCAGCCAATCTGAAGCAATTTTTTCCTTAAAACATACACCTGATTTGAGTTTTCTTCGTTGCACTATCGGCATAAAATCACCCTTGAGAACATCACGCCCTTTAAAATGATACAAATACATAAACATATTCCGCCGCATCAACTCTCCCCCGCAACCGCCATCCAAAACAAATTTGTCTGCAAAATAGGGATCAAATAAATTGTACCAGTTTTGGATAACGTGACTGGGGCGTACAAACCCGTTCAATCGATTATACTGTCCTGCCTGCTTAAAATACTGTTCTGCTTCAAAGGGAATCTGTTTGAATCTTTGTGCCGGTAAATTAAATTCTTTGGTCAATCTCTCAAACATCGTTGTATCTGCATGACCATCTTCACCCCAATAATGGGTATGCAAATTGGGACTTTTTTCTTTCAGTAAATATGATAATAATACTCGGCAATCCATCCCGCCTGTAAGTCCTAAGGACACTTTCTTACCTGCTTTTATGGGTAATTGCAGCAATTTCTTCATTAGAGTATTCAGATCACTTATCTTGTCCTCTGATTGCTTATATTGGAAATAATTACGTGTAACCAGAAAATCGGTTAGATTTCCCTTAGCCTGTCCATTTTGACTCAGTCTTTGCACATCCTGGACCCAGGTTTTATCTGAAAACACAAAGCCGAAAAACCATAACTCAGACATAGCTTCTTCATCTACCCGGGTTTGTTCACTTAAAGCTACAAGCCAGTCGAGTCTGCTGGATACAATAATCACACCGTTTTCCTGCTTGATAAATCCATCCCTCAAACCAAGAGGATCATTGATCATTTCCCATTTCTGTTGAGCATATTGAAAACTGAGCCAACCACCTCCGGCATTATTCCTGAGTTCAGAATTCTCAAATAAGGGTTGTCTTTGGTCAGAAAATAAAAAAGTAAAATCCTTATTTTGATACTGTACACATGTCCCAATACTGATGAATAATCTTTCAGCACTCTGTACAACTTCAGCTGTATCCGGACAATGATAATACAAATTAGTGTTAAATCTGACTAATGGAATATGCAATTTCTTCGACTTTTCTATATAATTGAAAACATCTTTATCTAGTGTAATTAAAACGATAAAATCACTCATGAAAACTCCACTTCACTTTCTTCTTTTTCCTGTCCCTTTGCCTTGGAGCACTGGCTTTAGCCGGTAATTCTGTATGCTTTAGCTTACAGCAACCACCCATATTTAATATGTTAACCAGCTTTTAACAACGATACTCGCCCTCTTCTCCCAACTGCCAACTTCTCTACCCCCCTTCCCTTAACAAAAGGGAAGGGACGGGGAAGGGTTATCTTCACTCCCCTCGCTTCGTAAGAGAGGGGACGGGGGTGAGTTTTCCTCCCTCTGACGACTGACGACTGACGCCTAAGTTATCAACCCTATCCTAAATCCTTTCCCTTTATAAGGGCAAGGACTTACCTTTAAACCTGTCTAAACACAGGTTCTACTTCACAACACTTGAAACAGTTAAGAACTGTTCCATTGGCTTTTAATTGGTCAAGCTGCCCAATCCCCAGAAAGACAGGTACTACCCGGAACGATTAGGAACCGTTCCCTACTCTACCACTGACGCCTGACTACTGACGCCTACTCTTCTATTTCTATCTTTATCTTACACTTGGCCGATATTTTTTCCCCACCTTTCAAATTGGACACAAATGCTGTGATCACATCATGGAAAGTATTCTCAACATAATTAATCATTTGCACATTCTGCCCATTGATAGAAAGTGTAGTATTTTTTTTCTGAATTGCCTGACATGCTGATAAACTCCCTTTGCCAGTTAAGTGATTACCCATCACTGCATAACAACTCGTCCCGCAGGCTCCACAGTGCCCATCCTTGAGTAAAGGCAGAATATCCGGGGTGCGTGCTTCAATCAGATCAACCAGATCCTTTACTCGCTCCAAACTGTTAAAAACCGGCAAACAATGGTGAAAACCGGTATCATTGGAAATCTTACCTGAAATAGCAAAAGCTGTTGAATCCTGCAATTCTTCGATCTGTTCGCTGGTTTCAGCACTGATGATCTTGGGTAAAGGTGCTGTCTTCATACCTTCGATGACCAGATAATCTGCATCAATTTTACTCACCATCTCCTGCAAGGATAATTTATCATGCCAAATTTGAAAAGTCTCCTTCAACCCTCTGGCAATGATAGTTTCTGCTCCGGCATTCCAATGCTTCCAGGAATCAGAGTTCTCTCTTTCCATAGTAAAAGCCTCAAAATGTATATCCTTTATCGATGCAACACTATAACCTCTTCTTTTCAATTCTGCTATGATATTGGTCACAGTCGTAGTCTTGCCTGTCTTACTGTATCCGATTACACAAAAAGCTTTCATAATTTGGTCTCAATCAGATTTATTAAGGTTTCATACTCTTTAATGAAATCAATGGTTAAAGTATCCACTTCATTTTTAGGAAGTTTCAATTCACCTCGAATTATTTTAACGGCTTTTGTTAACGTTGGAAAATTACTGCCAATTATTTTCTCAACCGAAACTAATATATCCAGCATTTTATCAGGGATTTCCTGATCATAAAGAAATAGTATGCCTTTCATGACCATCTTGATATTATATCCTGCTTCCTGAATCAAACGCAATTGCAGCTTTGTGTCATGGAAATTCTCGATCAGATTCATCCTAATCAACAACCATTTACTTTTTAATTCCCTCTCGATTTCCAACCTCATGTCAGCTTTATCAAAGGACAGCCCTGCTAATACATCCTCTCTGTCAAAAAGAGAATGATAGTTTGTCTTCATATTCAAAAATTCCAAAGGAAAACTATCTAAAGAAGACAAAATATAGTTTTTGGTAAAAACATATGGCACATCTAAATCTTTTTTCCGAATATTCTTAAATACTTTTTGTGCAAGAACAAGTTCATCAATCCTGTCCTCATCAAGAACAACCATGATCTTGCCACATGTGCTTTCAGAACAATCAAATACTGCTATCTGCAATATATTATCTGTCCAAAGATTTTTTATTTCTTCGGTAATTTTTTGCCAAAACAAAGTGTGATTCAAAGACATAATTACTCCTTGGGTTCGTATTTTGTTAAATATGCCAAAGCTATATCCTTGGCCATTTTCCTGATTTTGCCTATATAAGCAGCTCTCTCTGTAACACTGATGACACCTCTGGCATCAAGCAGATTAAAAGAATGAGAGCATTTCAATAAATAATCATATGCCGGATAAACCAGTTGCTTTTCTAAAAGTGCATTGGTTTCCTTTTCATCTTCTGTGAAAGCCTGAAATAAAGACTGGGTATTTGCATACTCAAAATTATGTGCAGAATACTCTACTTCTTTATTATAATAAATATCTCCATAAGGAGATGTGTCATTCCACATAATATCCCTAAAATTCTCTACATTCTGAATATACATGGTCAATCTTTCCAATCCATAGGTCAATTCCACACTTACAGGTTTGACTTCCAGACCGCCAACCTGTTGAAAATATGTAAACTGGGATATTTCCATACCATCCAGCCAGACTTCCCATCCAAGTCCCCAGGCTCCCAATGTCGGTGATTCCCAATCATCTTCCACAAACCTGATATCATGCTTTTCCACCTGGACTCCGATAGCCTGTAAACTTTCTAAATATAGGTTTTGAATATCATCCGGTGATGGTTTTATAATTACCTGAAATTGATAATAATGTTGTAATCTGTTCGGATTGTTCCCGTATCTCCCATCCTTGGGTCTGCGGCATGGCTGAGGATAGGCAACTGCTGTTGGCTTCTGTCCTAATGCTCCAAAAAACGTCGCAGGATGAAATGTCCCGGCTCCCATTTCACAATCATAAGGTTGAATTAACAGGCATCCCTTCTTGCCCCAGAACTCCTGTAACTTTAAAATAATATCTTGAAAATTCATTTTCCCTCTAACTCTTACTTAGATTTATTCGAGTTTAATCTTTAATAGATCTCTCTCAGGAAAAACATAATTTTCTGCATCCAAAAAGTCAAGTAATATCGTAGTCTCACTCTTAGAACATTTATTTATGAGTTTTACTTTACTAACATTTCCTCTGCATATCGTCTATTGGGTCCATTATGTCCATTTAGTCCATTGAGTCCAAGACAATAACTCTCTGGCATCTCTTATGCTGCCTACTACTTGCCTGCGAGTTTATCTCTTTTAGTAATACCTCTCAGACATTACATTCGGATCTCCTCTTGTCCGTGTAAGTCCTTGTAAGTCTGTGAAAGTCCATGTTCCTAAAATCCCCTCTCCACAGGCACCTGACACCTGACTACTATCTCCTTAATACTTGCCTGCGGGTTTGCTTAATTTACTTGGCTCTTTTTAAAATTCATTGACACAATTTTGCTTACAAATAGTTATTAAAATATAAAATAATCAGGAGTATCTATGCGAATATTAATCCTCATAATGGTGATTATGGCTTCAAATTTAATCTGTCCATTACAAGCTCTTTATAATTACTTTCCTATGAGTGATTATATTCCTAATGAGTTGGATGCACTGAGTATGGCTATGGGAAAAACAAGTATCCTCAATTCACATTCAGCAAACAGTCTTTATAATAATCCTGCAAAACTGGGAGCAACCGAAAAAAGTAATTTCACAATGAGTAGTGATCTTGGCAGTTTTTCTGACAAAAAAACATATCAGCCCGATAACAATCACAACAGCAAAATGAACGGGGATTACAAATTCAAAATAAGTAATTTTACATTAAATCAGCCTTTATTTTTGGGTTCTCAGAAGAATATTCTGGGTATAGGAGTAGGATACCGGTACTTATATTCTACTCCTAGTAAAACAGATTATCAGTATGAGGTTTACGACAAGATTTTAAATAATAATGCTGGAAATCTAAAAATAGTTACCCTTGGAACAGGTACAAGAGTATATAAATCTATATATCTTGGTGTAAATGGTAATTTTGTAATTTCCGATGAAAACTCTTATAAAAGCAAGTCTGATTATGCACATTCCAACCAATATGAAGACAATGTTTATGAAAAAGTATCGGGCAACTTTTGGAAAACCTCGTTATATTTGAAAACCAAAAATGATTATGAATTTACCTTGTCCTTTACTCCGTCATATCAGTTAAAATATGACATAACTAATTTTACTGTATTCTATAATTGGAGTCATGTAGATGAGAATGAATACAAATATATTATTGAATATCCGACAGCTGTTACTTTGGCTATGAATCTTTTACCTGGCAAATTTAAAGCTGGTATTGAATATTCACGATTGATGTTTTCCGATTATAGGTATATCCATGATACTATGGATGTAAGATTATATTCTTCCAAAGTTAAAGATGGAAATGCTTTAAGGCTTGGCTTCGCTTATGCTAGCAAAGTTAATCTAAGAACAGGATTATTTATTGAGAGCATTCCCCTGAATTCCAATAAACTGACAAGAGGCTTTACCCTTGGAATAGGCACTAAATTAATCAAGTATGCCTCCATTGATCTGGCATTCCTGCATGAAAAAGCAGAAACAGCTTATTCCTATGTGAAAACCTCTGATTCAGGATTTGGAAAAAGTGTTTTCCCAAAGGCAGTAAACGTAGAAGAAAAATTTACAAGAACAAAGTATATGCTCAGTCTGAACTATGAATTTAGTGTTTTTGGCCATTGATTCTATTAAGTCCATAATGTCTATGACACCAATTCTCTAATAGAATGTTCCTGTATTTCTACGTAAACAGCCCGTCTTGTTTGACGGGCTGTTTTAAATGTGAAAAAAATTTCTACTTAATTGATGCTTGCTCCGGCAATTCTCCCGTACAAGCTGTTATCCGATAGAATCCCTTTACCCCTGTCTGCGGATGTACATAACTATTGCTACTCGTCCAACCAAGATAATTCCAGGTTCCGTCTGTTGTTTCACAATAATAAACCTTGCAATAGGTTGAACCCGGAATATTCGGCCAATCCAGGAAAGTTTCGTTCCCAACACAGGCAATATTTATATCATGCGGTGTTCCTAAAACTGTGATTTCGATAGAAGTGTTGATCGTTGTATAACAATCATAAATTTCCAGATTAACAGTCTCCACTCCGAACCATCCCGGATCAGGTGTCATGGTTAATTGTCCGTCAACAAAATCACCAAAAATATGAGCAGAAGGTGTTGGAATGACATTATAAGACTCTTCAGCCAAAATCCCGCTCAAAAATACCGGCATATAGAACGAACTATAATTATCCGGCATAATTACAACAGCCTCCGGTAAGCTGCAACCCAGAGCCTGTCTGGTTGAAAATGATGCCTGAACAGAAGTAAACGTGCCTAAAGAGGATACACAATTCACTCTCCAGTAAAATACAGAATTAGGAGCTAAAGGGATTAAGGTATGATGTGATATTGCACTGCTATCAGGAGTTTGATAAATAATGTCCAGCATATCAGGATCATTGGCTATTTCCAAACTGTATGCTGTTGCTCCTGGAAAAGCATTCCAGGTAAAGGTCGGCATTAAAACTGTATTTGTGGTGTCAGGAGATATAGGAGCTGCTACTCTCCAGGTATCAACAACAGATGAAATCGCATACAATGCTCCAAGTGGAACACCCAGTGCACTCAACATCCTGGTCTCTGCATTCTGATAATATGTCCCCGCAAACTTCTGCCAGGTCATACCTGTATCTGTACTAAAATACAGAGCATTCTTGGAATTATAGGTACCTTGATAATAAAAGTCCATGTTAGCACTCATTTCTGGTACTGCTGTTTCTGGTAATATTGACCAGTATTCTCCCGTGTTCGAAGGAATATTACCAGGTGCTATCATTGCATGCGTACCGTCTAATGAAACTGCAGCACTGTAATCACTGTTAGGCATAATATTCATCTGATGAAAAGCCAGTCCCATTTGGAGAGGTAATCTGGAATTGGTAATTGTACCATTAAGGATCAAGTTGCCGGTATAATAGTCACCTACATTAGTAAAAGACAGGGTCGCTCCGGCAGGTACTGTCAGACTACTACCCTCGGTTATCACTATTGATGGAAGTGTGTTAACGCCTACCAATGAAAACATAGTCAGATTATCAATCAATACTGAAACATCTGCAGGAATGTTTAAATTCCGATCTGCACTGCCCCTCAAATGTATCGTACCACCCCAAGCTCCAAGCGGGTCACCTCCTAAAGCAACATTTCCATACAAGTAGGCATCAATAGTACCACCAGCTCCAGGCAATACAACACCATTCTGAGTAAAATTACCATTCACTGTAAAAGTAGATGCATAACCGGGATAACCGTTGATTGTCCCGAAATTTGTCGTCTGTTCGCTAAACACATTATCATTATTGCCCAGATTATTATTACCCCAAAGATTTATATCAGAACAATTCAGATAGTAAAGATTGCAAGAATACAACCCTCCATTATAATAATTCCCTCCACCCAGATTAACATTACTGATACCATATCCATTTAATAGAAAATTATTTTGGCCGTTATTATAAGAATTAATTGCTTTGCTCTGATCTGATGAAAAACTTAACGAGCTTTGCAAACTTAAACTCTGTGGTCCCATCATCGTAACAGTTGAGTTAAAAATTGCATACGGAATGTAAATATTTTGAGTTGCTGTTCCATTGAACCTGGTGTGAGTAGGACTGAAACTTGCTCCGGAATAATTCGAGTTAACATTGAGATCTCCAGATATATAAACCTCAAGTGTTCCCCCTTCCCCTGGCTCTACTACACCGCCATCAACAATTAAATTTGTAGTAGTAAAAGAGATATTATTTCCTATTGCTCCTCTTAAAGTGGTATGTACAGTTAAACCATTTTGAAACTCCGTTTGACTATCATTTAAAACACAGATTCCCGTAAAAGCAACTGGTAAGTTAAAATCACAGTTATACATAGACATGTTGTTTAAAGTTACTCCGGCATGCGGTGTCTCTGCATTAGCAATACGACAATTTGAAAAAAAACCATCACTAATCATCGCAGGTCTGTACAAAATGAAACCACTGTCTTCATCACCACTGAGTACATGACCATTAAGATAAACTGGAATAGCAAGATCATCAAGGTCAATACTTGGAGAAAGAATTATTGTACTACCATTATTGGTTATATTGCAATGGATAAAATAAGAACCGTTGAGATTGAGATATTTTGTTTCATTACTAATAAAAGTAAGATTACTAATATTGAGTGTGTCGCTAAGACTACAGTCTCCATCCAAAAAAATCTCAAGTGTTCCATATTCACCTGCTGTTACCTTGTTTCGGACATTAAAGAACCCGTGAATTGTCGTCTGGATACTCTGACCTGCTGCAGAATCCATCCCCCACCAAATAGTCAAGCCAGCGTTAAATAATACATTACTGTCCATTAATGTAACATTTGAGAACTCGGGATTGCAGTTAAAAATTACAGATGAAACCTGACATCCCATTAACTCCCCTCCATCTGTAAAAGCACTGTTAATATATCCTGCCGTAAGATGAGCAGAATAAATTCTATGAGCGTAAATATCAAGATAACCTACAGAAAATGTATGAAGCGGAGTGCTATATCTAAACGTAAGATCTGAAGTCAACTTGATATATGACCACTGATTGACAAAATTGCCGTCGATAACTGCACCAATCCCTATTAATTGTGGGTTATTGGCTGGTCGGTTCCCACTGAAATAAGTATTACTGACATTATACACAATAGTATAATCATTATAATATTGAGCTACCTCAATATTTCCACCCAGAAAGATATCTAATGTCCCACCTTCGCCCCAGGAAATTGTTCCACTGGTAACCACAAGATTACCTGTTATTGTTGTCTGACTCGCTGTATTAATGTTACCCCATAAAGATCCACCCTCGATAGTAACATTATTAAACATACTAGAGTTATCTAAAACTGCCACCGGCCCTGTAAAATATGCCGTTTCTGCGACTGTAGTTGCAGTAAAATGACAATTGTTATAAGTATTGTGATTTACTGGACTGGTTGTAGTCAATTCACAATTGCTGAAAGCACAATTGGTAAAATTAGCTGTTGCCCACTGTTCCACTTTAGCATATTCAAATCTCCCCCAGTTACTTTCAGGAAAAGTAACCGAAGTTTGAACCTGAATTATTACATTGGAATTTGCTGTATCAAATATTGAACTAAGAACAGCAGAAGGACTGTTCCAAAAAATACATGTATTATTTACTATGCCATCACCTAAAGCTGTAAACGTTGTCCGATGGACATAATATTCGCTGTTGTTGTGAACCTGTAGATCACCACCTATTTGTACATCAAGATTCCCGTCTGTACCTGCCTGAAGCCGTCCTCCAGTTCCTAAACCCAAACTTTGTATTAGATGCACACTATTATGTACAATTAAAGTTGTAAGCATTCCATTTGCCCCAAGTAAAACACTCTGACCCTCTGTTCCACCTGTTATTGTCAGATTGTTTATGGAAACCTCAGTCGCTCCATCCATCTGAATTATGTGACTATTTCTGATGGTAACATTATCATTAATTCCAGGGATTGTTGTCGTGCCCCAAGTTGAAGGAGCATACCAACTACCGCTTTGGTGAGAAGTATAATTAGCTCCGAATAAAATTGTCAGAGGAAGTAAAACAAAAACAAAAACTAATCCAATTGTCCTTTTCATTATCAACTCCTTAAGTTACTAAATAATAATTAAAATTAACTTTTTATAATTTTTCTTGTCAAGATAATAATGGATTTTTAATTTTAATATTATAAAAAATAAAAAACCAGCCAGTCTCAAAAGACAAGCTGGTTTTATACAAGAAATTGATCTTTATTTTATAGATGTTTGCTCAGGCAACCCTCCCGTACAGGCTGTTATCCGATAGAATCCCTTTACCCCTGTCTGCGGATGTACATAACTATTGCTACTCGTCCAACCAAGATAATTCCAGGTTCCGTCTGTTGTTTCACAATAATAAACCTTGCAATAGGTTGAACCCGGAATATTCGGCCAATCCAGGAAAGTTTCGTTCCCAACACAGGCAATATTTATATCATGCGGTGTTCCTAAAACTGTGATTTCGATAGAAGTGTTGATCGTTGTATAACAATCATAAATTTCCAGATTAACAGTCTCCACTCCGAACCATCCCGGATCAGGTGTCATGGTTAATTGTCCGTCAACAAAATCACCAAAAATATGAGCAGAAGGTGTTGGAATGACATTATAAGACTCTTCAGACAAAATCCCGCTCAAAAATACCGGCATATAGAACGAACTATAATTATCCGGCAGGATTACTACTGCCTCCGGCAAGCTGCAACCCAGAGCCTGTCTGGTTGAAAATGATGCCTGAACAGAGGTAAACGTGCCTAAAGAAGATACACAATTCACTCTCCAGTAAAATACAGAATTTGGAGCTAAAGGGATTAAGGCATGATGTGATGTTGCACTGCTATCAGGAGTTTGATAAATAATGTCCAGCATATCAGGGTCATTAGCTATTACTAAACTGTATGCTGTCGCTCCCGGAAAAGCATTCCAGGTAAAGGTCGGCATTAAGACTGTATTTGTAGTATCAGGAGATATAAGAGCTGTTTCTCTCCAGGTATCAACAACTGGTGAAATAGCATAAAATGCATTCAATGGGGCATACAAGGCTGTGAGCATTCGTGTTTCCGGATTCTGATATGATGTCCCGGCAAATTTATGCCAGGTAACCTTATTGTCTGTACTATAGAACAAGGCATTTTTAGAATTATATTCTCCCTGATAGTAGAAATTCATAGTCGCTGTCATATCCGGAATAACTGTTTCTGAATACATTTCCCAATATTCTCCTGTATTATTGGCAAGAGAACCCGGATCATACATAGCATGATAGCCTTCCAAAAATCCCGCTTCACTATAATCACCATTAAGAGTCAGGTTCAATTGATGATATATCAAACTTTCAGGGATTGGATTTCTTGAATTTTGCAGAACCCCGTTCAATATCAAATTTCCTGTGTAATACTGTCCTGGATGAACAAAAGTAAGATTTGTTAAACTGGGAACTGTTACTGAGCAGTTGTCAGCAATTGTAAAACTCGGCATTCGGCACATTCCTGTTAATGAAAAATTAGCATTACCGTCTGTTTCATCACCATCAACCACTATATTGGCTGATGCCATATTGATTTCAAGATGTCTCGCTGTATTACCTCTTAAATGAATGACTCCATTCCAACTGTTAATTCCTGACTCACTGAACAATACATCTCCATATGTATATGATTCGATAGTTCCTCCGGTACCTGCAAGAACATTTCCTAAATTCTGGAAGTTATTCATAACTTTTAATACTGAGTTTGCTCCCATACTACCACGTATTGTTCCAGAATTATATGTATTACCGTTAAAAACAATATCAGTTGTGCCTAATAAAAAATCATCTGAGATTTGGATATTTCTAAAACTGGTATGAAATGCTCCTGAATTCCCAATAACCCCGTCATGAACGTAACCATTGTTTAAGGTCACATTAGACATTATATGATTTTCAAGATTTATTTCACAGCCTGATTCCATGGTAATCGTCTTATTATTGAAAGATATGTTATTAATAAATGCCAGATTACTGCCGGAAGAAACATTTATGGTAGAATTTATGGCATTTTCTGAAAAAATCCTGGTTTCACCTGCATAACGGAAATTTATTTCTGTAGCATTCATTTGAGCATTTACCAAAGAAACATAATTACCATATATATTCAGGGACATTGTTCCATATTCACCCGGAGATATTATACCATTTCCCATTGTAAGGTTTTGAGTTTTCACAGAAATTGGCATTCCAAAAGCACCTGTTAATAAGGTCAGTACATTTAAGGTATTATGAAATTCTGTTTGATTGTCATCAAGAACACAAGTCCCCATTACTTCTACAGGTAAATAAAAATCACAATCAAGCATCGCAATGTTGTTCAGAGTTACTCCTGCATGCGGTGTCTCTGCATTTGCCATCCTGCAATATGCAAAAAACCCATTGCTGATCATCACAGATCTGCTCAAAACAAACCGATTATTATCATTACTCCAGTCACCCAAAAGTTGAGCTCCATTAAGATAGATGGGAAGAGTTTGTTCATATGGATCTATATATGGATTAATCACCAATGTTTCCCCATTATTTGTTATATTACTAAAAATTGGATTATCACTTTGAATATGAAGATATTTTGTACCTGTGCCAGTAAAAGTAAGGTTACTGACCCTGAGCGTATCCATAAGATAGCAATCTCCATTAAGAATTATACTAAAAGAACCCCATTGCTTGGCCTGGACAATTCCCCGAACATACATAATGCCATTGATTGTCGTTTGAATATTTTGACCTTCTGCTGAGTATAATGCCATTCTTATAGTTAACCCTTCGTTAAATACTACATTATTATCATTTATTGTACAATATGTAAGTTCTGGCATATTATTAAATACAATTGAGGATATCTCACAACCAATTATTTCTCCATAGTTATAATAACATGTTATATAACCTCCTGTTAATTGAGCATTTCTTATTTCATTATCAAGAATATTAGCATATCCAACATTGAAAGTATATTTTGTAGGAGCTTCTTCAAACCATATACCACTATCAAGCCGTAAGTATGACCATTGGTTGACTAAATTACCTTCGAATCCTAAATTCGTAAAAATAGTTTGTGGGTTGTTCTCAGGACGGTTCCCATTTAAATAGGTATTAGTTACTTTGTATTCACATTCCCACCAGCCTCCAAGATTCATATTACCACCTATAAATAAATCTAAAGTTCCTCCATCTCCCCATGATATTGTACCAGTGGTTAATGTCAAATTTCCTGTGATACTTGTCTGACTGGCAGCATTAATATTGCCCCAAAGCGATCCACCTTCAATAGTAACATTGTTAAACATACTTGAGTTGTCTAAAACTGCCACCGGCCCTGTAAAATAAACAGTTTGAACTGCTGTTGTTGCTGTGAAATGGCAATTGCTAAAAGTATTGTGTCCTGTGGAGCTGGTTGGTGTCAATTCACAATTCCTGAACGCACAATTAGTAAAACCTACAGTTGACCAGAGGTGAATCTTCGAGTTCTCAAAACTTCCCCAAATACTTCCGTTTAAATTGAGTGCAGATTGAACCTGAATTATTATATCCGGATTAGCTGTATCGAAAATTGAATTCATAGATGCTGTGATACCTTGATATAAAGGACATATATTTTGTGTATTTCCTTCCCCTAAAGCTGTAAAAGTAGTTCTCCTCGCGTAGTATTCACAACTATTGGATACTTGAAGATTATCTCCCACCTGAACATCCAGAATACCATCTGTTCCTGCTCGTAAAATGCTTCCATTTGCATAGATGGTATTCTCAGTTAGATGAACATTATTTCTTACTATCAGGGTTGTAAGCATCGAATTTGCACCTAATAATACCCCTTGTCCACCAGCACCACCTGTTATTACCAAACTACGGATGGATATTTGTGACGCTCCATCCAGCTGAATAATGTGACCACTACGGATGGTAACATCATCATTAATTCCCGGGATTGTTATGCCGCCCCAGGTTGAAGGTGAAAACCAACTCCCACTTTGATAGGAATTAAAAGAAGCTCCGAACAAAATTGTCAGAGGGAGTAAAACAAAAATAAAAATTAATCCAATTGTCCTTTTCATAATCCACTCCTTAAGATAATTAATAATAACAAATTTACGATTTTATATTTGTTTTTGTCAAGATAATAATGCTGAATATTTTCATACTGTGAATTTGATTTCCTAACCAATAAATTATAATTTTTCTTGACTTCCTCAAAACCCAACTCCATATTTGCTGATAATAAGTTAAACTGGTAAAATTTGTGTATAAGGGAGGAGAAAATGAAGAAAGTATTTCTATTATTTATGTTTTTGCTTTTAAGCATTAGCCTGATAGGTATGGTTGAGCAATTGAGTCTGACTGAACAAATTCAAAAAGCAAAACTGATCTTTAAAGGTCAGTCCATCGACAAAGAATGTTATTGGAATCCTCAAAATACTGCTATTATTACCCGTTATACCTTTCAAATTGAAAAAGTTCTTTTTGGAAACTACGAAAATAAGGAAATTCAGTTAGAATTCTTCGGTGGTGAAATTGACGGCAAAGGTGTGCATGCCTCAGATGTACCTGAAATCAATCTAAATGAGGAAAGTGTTTATCTGATTACTGATCCGGCTGTCCGACACCTTTCTCCTATAACAGGAGTCTATCAGGGCTTGTATGTAGAAGCTATCGACTCAGAAACCGGTCAATCTGTTGTCAAAACAGGTGATGGTAAAACCTTTAAGACAGATTTCGGCACAACTCCCAACCTGCAGGATTTCACCCAAATGCTTATAACTATGATTCCTACGGCTAAAAGTTTACCCTTACCTGATAAATCTATTCCTCCTGAACTGCAAAAATATGTCATAACTGACCTTACTGAATTACCTTATGATGATTCTTCCAAACCCAAAGGCGGAGTCGTAAATCTCCAGGGAAATCCTGTTGAAATCAATAAACCCACTCCCTTAACGGAAGAATCCAGTTTAATACAAGGCTCTGCCAGTACTGCATCTGAACCCAAATATGTCTTATATAGCTTTAAATGGCAGGGAAATGATTATGACGCTTTCAATACTTTACCTGCTGGGGGTACTTTATCAGGGCATGATTTAAGTATGATGGCCAGATGGAATCAATATGTCGATCTATTCATGAGATACCAAACTTCTTCAGGAACCTGGGCTGCTAATAATGACATTAGTGATCAATGTGGGTTCGTCAGCAATGCTTTAATGGAGGAACATTTCGATTTCAGTTGGGGATCTTATCTTGCTGTTTGCGTTTCCTACCACGATGGAAATGAAATGACTGAAACCGATATTGCTTTTAATCCTGTATATTATTGGACTTCCAATGATTCAGCAGCTTATTATCAATCAAATCTTCATTCAATTGACCAAGCTATGCTGCATGAATTAGGGCATGCTACAGGGTTTGATCATGACTTTTATGCCCAGTCTATTATGGCTTATGCACCTCACGTGTTCCGCTCATACCCATTTATTTACCACGATGATGTTAGCGGTCTTAGAGCTATGTATCCATCAAGAATGCAAAACTTTACAGATGGATACATTACTGGATTTTATGTTAATACAGCCTATGAAAACGCTTGGGGACATTCGACTTACTCTTGTGCTAATGACAGCCTCCTTCAGGGACAACACTTTGATATCAATAATTTGACTTTGGCTAATTCAGGAACTTCCAATATCACTGTTCAAGCTGATTTCTATCTTGTAAGCTCTGTTTATGACTATTCAGATGCCATCCCCTTAGGTAGCCAATCATACGTTGATATTTCAGGCACTTATGCAATTAGTGCTACTTCTCTTACCGTTCCTCGATTCACACCCCCCGGACGTTATAAAGTGATGATTGTCACAAATACGGCAAATGATGGCTGCTTCTATAATGACATCACCTGGGTCGGCAAAACGCTCAAAGTCGGTACTGCTCCTGCCGATGGTATCTGGATTGGTTCCACCAGTAACAACTGGCATACAGCAGCAAACTGGTCAAATGAGATTATCCCTACATCGACAATGGATGTAGTTATCCCTGACAGCTGCACTTATTACCCTTATATTACTGATGCTGATGCCTTCTGCAAAAATATAATGATTGAAAAAGATGCCCAACTGGCTATGTATAACAACTGTGTTCTTACTGTGAATGGTAATTACACTACCAGTGGTAATCTATACATGCTTCCAGCTGCTCCTAAAATCTATATCAGCGGATTTATGCATTGGAAACAATATTCTAATATGTCAGAGAGTTCTTACGACTATGAAATCCATGTACAGGGTGACTGGATCATGGACTATAATGCTACTGCCACCTTCAATACTGGAACCCAAATCTTTGAAGGTTCTTCAAATGCCAGCTTTATTACTTCCAGTCCCAACAGCTACCTGACAAATGTCGTTATCTCCAAAACTTCCGGGCATGGCATGTTCTATCCAGCCAGCTCACATGCCGATCTGAGAATCACAAACCTCACCCTGAATGCAGGCACTTTCTTTCAACAAACGTCCATGTACAGCCTGGTAATGGGGGGAAATCTTACTACTCATGCCACTGCCAACTTCTCTCAATATGCAGGTGAACTGAAATTAAACGGATACACTCAGGTTATCAACTTTGGTAATAACGGTTGTTTTGTGAATAATCTTTATATGAATAGTGCCTCCATTGTCACTCTGAATTGTCCCCTTAACATTTATGGCGACATTTTCCTCTTTACAGGTACTCTCATCCCCAATGGATATACAATTTACCTCAAAGGAAGCTGGCTCCAGGGACCTGGTGCCTCCTTTGAAAAAGGGGTTGGAAGAGTTGTTTTGAACGGTTATCTTGACCAATATATTGAAAGCACCTGGTTTCACACTCTCGAAATTAATAAAAATGGTGGAATCGTGAATATTCTCGAAAATCAGTTTGTTAATGTTGACAGCTACGACTATACAAATGGAACTCTGGTTCTGAATGGTGGATTTTTCATTGCTCATGATATGGCAGATTTCAATTTAATTGGTAATTATATTGTAAATACAGGGCATTTGAACCTAACCATGAACTCCACGACTTCTTTCAACTTCAATGGTAATATGACTATCAACGGAGGTGAAGTCAATCTCCAAGGTGGCTCCGGCTTCTGCTGGTGGCCCTACAGTACCGCTTCCTCTTTGACTATGACAGGCGGTGTTCTCGAATTCAATAATACGACCTGGGCTGTCCACAATACACCCGCTGCCTTCACCGCCAATATTACCGGCGGTACCATCAGAACCACTGCCAGCATAGAAATCGAAAGATCTGACTTCTGTCCTATGGGGGGCACTATAGAAATGTACGGCTCTCCCGATGCAAATATTTCCTGTGCTTCAGGTTCTCAGGTTTATAGTCTCAGAATCATTAAGTACGATACCAGAGCGAGATCAAATTCCCTCAGGCATAATACAAGTCAGAGAAGTGCCAGCGTTACTGCCACATCCAACCTTACTGTCGGCGGTGATTTCAATCTCTATACAGGCACCTTCACAGCTCCGGCGATTATGGTTGTCAAAGGAAACTGGTATAATCAGGCCTCTCAGGATGCCTTCATCGAAGGTACTAATACCGTCAACTTCCAGGGAAACAGTTCCAGCCGGATTCAATCTTACGAAACCTTCTACAATCTTACAGTGAATAAAGTCTATGACCAGTTCAATGCCCTTGAAATCATGGATAACTACCATGTATCTGTTCTTGGCAATTTAAGTCTTATCGATGGATGCCTGGAAATGGATAACAGCACGGTATTGGATGTTACCGGGAATATTATCATTTCGGAGGGTGCCGGTCTCAACGGCAACTTGGACACAAATCTCAGAATTTCTCTTAAAGGTAATTTCACAGATTATAATCCCTCAGCTTTCCTAAATTACGGATTCTATGAAGATAATCTTCTTTTCGAAGTTGTCGGAAATACCGATCAGTTCTTCTCCAATCCCAATTCCGATCTAAAATTCAGTAACCTGACGGTTACGAAACCAAGCGGTACAATCAGAATGAACACCGGTTTTGAAGCAAGAAATCTTACTCTCAACAGCGGGAGCTGGGCAGCTGAAGGTACTGACTACAAAAACAATATCACTGGAGACCTTTACATTGCCGCCGGATTCCACTGGTATGACCATGCCAATTCCATCACTTTCGATGGAACCGACAATCAGAATATCAACATCATTCCTGATGCCACAGATGTCTGGTTCTCAAACATCTCTATCAATAAACCAGGCACCATAAACGGTACTGTTCATCTTCTCAATAATCTCAATCTGAAAAACTCTGCTACTTTGTCTATCAATAATGCTACTCTCGATTGTGGCAGCCATATTGTAAACACCAATGGTTACATAAACATTAATGCTCAGGGTATTCTGGATGTTGGTCTGGGAGGTACTGTCAAGGTCGGACAAGCTCTCACGGTTAACTCGGGAGGTCTCCTGAATCTTAATGGCTATACCGGATACAATGCCGGGGTTACCCACTCTGAAACCGGTTATTACGAACTTTCTGTTGAACCCGGCGGAATGATTTCTGCCTCCTGTGCTTCCTTCGAATACATGAATCTGAACGGTGTCAATGTCAAACAAGGTGCACTTGTAGATACAGTCAATACTTTCAATAACTGTACATTCTGGAATGGTCAAACTGGTGGAACTTTACTCACTCTCGACTCAGAGCAAAATCTAACCATAAACAACATTTCCTTCCTGGACAACCCTTCCACAAGTACTTACAATATCAGTAAAACCGTCAATTCTGGACATGTTCTGATTTCCTCCTGTAATGGTCACTTTGCCACCCCTGATTTTGAAAACGATATCTGGAAACTTATCGACTGGACAGGATTTTTGCCCAATATCACCATTTCTGAAATCTATGCCAGCAATACCAGTCCCAACTCAGGTGAAACGATTACTCTTTATGTAACGGTGAACAATCAGACCGGTGTTGATATTAATTCCGGTTTCGATGTGGAATTGTATTATGATCTTGACTACAATCCCAATCAGGGTGAAACAGGCAATGTCACCTATCATATCGATTCCCTGCCTTCTTTCAGCAGTGTTACCTGTATCTTTCCCAATATCGTTCACTCGGGTGATTACTCCTGGAATGTCCGTGCTCAAGCTGATCTTAATGCAGTCATCACCGAAAGAGAGGAACTTGATAACAATTTTGGCCCCTATGCTCTCAACTGGGGTGGAATTCCAAGTATAACAGGCCTGACAATTTCTCTTAATGAAGCTGGATCAATCGTTCTGAATTGGACATATCCCGGCGAATTCACTCACTTCAATATCTATACAGATCCAGATCCCAACGGCTTGTTTACCACTTTGCTGGGAACAGCTACCACTACCTCTTTCGAAGATGTTGATCTGCCTTCTAAAAAATTCTATCGCGTTACTGCCGTTAGAGAAAGTGCTAAAGCAATACAAAAAAAATAAACTGAGCTTCTATGGGCGACTAAATGGTCGCCCTTAACTTACAAACCCGTGTCTATCTGCGTTTTCTGTGTTGATCCGCGTTCTATTAAGCATCTCTTCATTTCATTTTGGGGTATACTTAACCCGTGGATATTCCAATCTCGATGAGCATAGCGTCCAATTTAAGTGAGCCACTCCTCCGCTGGAAATGAGCCATGTCTCCGAAAGAGTGAGCCACTAATAAATACTTGAGTTGAAAACAATAAATCTGTGGTATCTCTCAAATTGTCCGTAGGACAGAAGACTTTAGCCGGGCAGTTTTAACTGCCGGGTTGAATGACACCAAACCCAGTCCGTTAGGACGAAAGATTATAATTTCTATCCACTTACGAATTAGATTATGTCGGAGAACTATATCCAAAATACTACCTGAGTAGTTACACGAATTAACATCATATCTTATTCAGCATTATTGTAAAAGCTTCAGAAACACTCATTTTGGGGAATGCCTTTTAAAACTCTACGAATATTTTTACTGGTGGCTCATTTTCAACGGAGACATGGCTCATTCAGACTGGACGAGTGGCTCAACGTGAAAATATTATTCAAATTGCAGTAATCTATTATACCATGCTTCAAAAAAGGACATCTTATTATGATTTAGGGGAAACACATTATGAAGAACTAAATAAAAAAAGAATGGAAAATAACTTTAAAAAAATGGCAACAAAATTGGGTTATGAAATCAAACAAATAAGTTAATAAGAAAAGATATTTTGCAAAAGACCGATGGATCATTGGTGGATAAATCCCCGTAGAAGAGCTTGGTTTCTTATGCTTTTTGTTTTAATAAATGGTGAGATATTTGAAAAAATATTATCCCGAATAGGAGATTAGTAGATTTTTATAGCATAAGAGCAAAATGTTTTAAAAATGTTTTAACCCCGAAAATAAGACAATTACATAAGGAGTTATATTGGAAATCAGATGACCTGAGCGGGAGTTTCATAGGAGATCCTTTTGACAAGTAAATCTCTTTCTAAATTGTTGATGATAATTTGCTTAGCACTCATAATTCTACTCCTAATATGCTTTGGTAAATACTATAAAAACAAAGATTTTAAGATCTTTGTATCTAATAAAAGTGAAGTTGGTTGACCTACATAAGAGACTTTTCCCATTTTTAACGAATATACTTTATTACACAAATTCAAAACTTCTCTTACTTTTTGTTCAATTACCAGTATGCTTACACCGTATCTAAAATTGATTTGTTTTAGAGCTTCAAACATTTCATTCAGTACTTCAGGAGTCAGACCTAATGAAGGTTCATCCAGCAATAGTAATTTAGGCTGTGAAATCAATGCTCTACCAACTGCAACCATCTGTTGTTCTCCCCCGGACAACGTACCTGCTAATTGTTTTGATCGCTCGTTTAGTTTGGGGAACAGAAAGAAAATTTCTCTTATTCTCTTACATCTTTCTTCTTTCTTAAGGCCAAGACCGCCAAGTTCCAAATTCTCACGAACATTTAAATCAGAAAAAACACGATTTCCCTGTGGACAATAGGAAATTCCTAAAGAAATTCTCTTGTGCGGATTAAAGCTTTGTATTTGCAAAGCATCAAAATAAATTTTCCCTTTCCAGGAAGGTACAATACCAATTATCGCTTTCAGTACTGTAGATTTACCACAACCATTTGGTCCAATGAGCGCTACTATTTCACCGGTATTAACGCTTAAGTCAATACCAAAAAGAACTTGTTTTTTATCGTATCCTGTTTCCAAATCATTAATTGTTAGTAACATAATATTAACTTAAATATGCCTTTATGACATTAGGGTTGTTTCTAACTTCCTCTGGATTTCCAGAAGAAACAACCAATCCATTATCCATAAATATCACTTTATCACAGATTTGCATTACTGCATCCAGATTATGTTCTATGAAGAAAATTGATTTCCCACTATGTGGAATATCTGCCATAACCGACAAAATTTTCTCAATCATCTCTGGAGCAATACCTGATAAAGGTTCGTCTAATAAGAGTAATTCTGCATCTGTAGCTAGACAACAAATTATATTAAGAAGCTTTTGTTGACCATAGGATAAGTCCCCTGCTAAATAGTTTGATAAATCCATCAAATTAACGTATTTCAGTAATTCTACAGCTCGATTCCTATTAACATTCTCACTTTCTTTACATTTTTTCCAATTCAAGAAGACCCTTAAGAGATTTTCACCTGGTTGATTATGAAAAGCAAGTAACAAATTATCCATAACACTAATTTGCTTTATTAATCTAATATTTTGGAAGGTCCAACTAATGCCAGCTTGTGCAATCTTAAAAGGTGGCAACCCTTGTATTTGTTTATTTTTAAATTCAATTAAACCAGCATCGGGTTTTAGTACTCCTGTAACTATATTAAATAGAGTTGTTTTCCCAGCTCCATTAGGACCGATTAATCCTACAATCTGTCCACTTTCAATAACATTCGTAAAGTTACGAACAGCTTTGATGCCTTCGATACTATAATTCAAATCCCTAATTTCTAAACAGTTTCTATTCATTTGGGTACTCTAATTGATTGAAAAACAATTTCTTTAAGCATACCCTGAGGTCTATAAAACATAAACCAAACTAATAACATTCCATAAAAAATTTGTCTAACATTTGCAGCTATAGTGTTAGGTAATCCTAAAAAGCGAAGTATTTCAGGAAAAGAAACAAGCACAATTGATCCAATTAATGATCCCCAAAGATTACCTCTTCCACCGATGATTACTATCGAAATGATAAATATCGATTCCAAAATCGAAAAACTTGATGGATCTATAAAAGAAATATATGAGGCATATAAGCATCCAGCAACAGCGGCTAATCCGCCTGCTAAAGCAAATGCAATCACTTTGAATAAAAAGGTGTTTTTGCCTAATGATGATGCAAGTATTTCATTTTCTCTAATGGCTTTTAGAACACGACCGAATGGCGATTTTACAATGTGCAGAAGAAGTAGAAAGCAACTAATTGAAGTGATCGTTGACAATAGAAAAAAAGATATTTTACTTGAAAACATAAAACCAAATATCTCTGGAGCTGGTATGCCTCGAATACCCATAGGGCCATTTGTAACAGACAAAAGATTATACATTAAGCTAAGAATTATGATTTGAAAAGCAAAAGTAGCTACAATAAAGTAATCACCCTTTAGACGGAGAGACGAAATGCCAATTATTACACAAAGAATTACAGCAAATAAGAAAGCTATAAATACACTGGCTACAAAAGATATGCCAAATCCAGTAGTTAAAATAGCAACTGAGTAAGCTCCAATTCCAAAGAAACCTGAGTGTGCGAGTGATAAAATACCATTGTATCCGAGTATCAGATTTAGTGAGGAAGAAAGAATGATATATAGATTAATCAAGATTAGTATGTGAATCAAGTAGTCCATTTTAACCCTTGGTTTTACAAATTAAACCGTTTGGCTTAAAAATTAGAAATACAAGTAATAAAACAAATGTATTAAGTTCCTTCCATTCATTGGATAAATATAATGAAGATGAAACTTGTAATACACTAATAACCAACGCACCAACGATAACACCTAACACTTTTTTGCGTCCTCCTATTATTACTGCAACAATACCCATCATCATAGACTGTAAACCTATTGTGGGAGATATACCAGTATCTGAACCAATTATGATGCCGGCTGTGCCAATAGTGCAATAGCTTAATGCTACAAAAAAGGCAATTATTGAGGTAGTTTTCAAACCGATCATTTCACTCAAAGTTCTATTATTGCTTATCGCCTGAAAAATCAGACCCACTTTTGTATATTTTAGGATTGAAGCATAAATAACAACTATTAATAAGGCAACAGAGATAGCCCATAAATACACAGGAAGAATATGAACACCATTCCTTAATACAATATCATTAGATGCTTCAAATGTATATAGTATTTTTGTGTCGTCTCCAAAACAAAGAGAGATAACATTTTGAACTATAATATAAAGTCCTAAGGATATCAGTAAATTACGAGTTTGAAGATGATCACCTTTCTCATACCTATTATCCATTAGTTTGCTATAACATAATCCAACTAAGAAGCAACAAAGCAAAGATAACGCAATTGAACTAAAAGAATTAAGGCGAAGAACTGTGTGGAAGAAATAGGTAAAGTAAAAAGCAAGTACTAACATTACACCATAAAAGAAATTGATGAACCCCGTAGCTTTTAATCCAATAAAACAGGATAACCCAATGATAATATAGAGACTACTTATATATGCAGTATATTCTATCAACTCCAATGCTCAACTCTCTTGATAACTACTTACTAAACCATATTTGTCAAGTGCGGTATATACTAATCCAGATTCTTGAGTGGCTTCTTTTTTACAAACCTTTTCTAATCGAGTAAAAAATTCTCCATATTTATCTCTTTGTTTACCATGTACTGTAAAAATTTTAAAATTAGTATCATCTGTCATTTCAAAATCAAGAGAGTTTAATTCTTCTAACTTAATTCCAAAAATAAATTCATTGTCAAACATTGCACAGTCAGAACGGGATAATTTAATGTCACACTTTTCTGCACACATCTGAAATCTTTCAAATTTTATATAATATAACTTTGCATTTGGGTTGACAGCTGGGTTGTAATTGTTAACGAAGGCTTTCAAATATTTTGTTGTTGTTTCGTCTTTACTATAATTATTTAGATTAAATATTTTTTCAAAGTCATCCCTAATAACAAAAAATCTCTTGATGTTGGTAATACTATTCTTAGGATCGTCTTCTTGAAATTCCAAAACAAGTTTATCAAGCTTTTTTACATCTACAGTAGTTGTAAGGCAACTTGTTTTAGGTTTTATAACATCAACTACTTGAGATAATCCCAGTTGTAACTTTATAAGATCAGATTTTGATATTGTGGCTTCTTGATCACTTTGCTGAGCACTTGTCCAAAATTCAACACAGGTTTCCAAACGATCATCTATAAAATACTTAGCAAGCATAGAAAAAATTATTGATTTTTTTTGATATAAAACTATTATCTCATCTCTTTTATCAATAGCGGAAAAATATAATCCGCTTACTAATAAATAGCTTAATAAACTGCTTGCTATGTAAATAACCATTGGTACCCATATTTCATTTTTAGAGTCTAGAAAGTGAAAAAGGTAAATTAACAAATTAGATATCTGACTAAATTCTTGCTTATCAACTGATTGTATATTTGGAAGCAAGCTTAACAACCATGTTACAAAAACAGTTAAACTGGGAATTATAAAAAAGCAGGTAAAAAATTTTGATTTTTTTCCAAAGAGTCTTACCCATTTTAGACCTCTAAAAAACTCCTTTGGGTTATTCATCTTTGATTTTGAACGAAATATATGTAACAACTTACTTAGCATATAACACAATAAATTAACAATTTTTTTCCACATCATTACCTCCATGCTTAAAATAGTAATAATACTTATTAGATTTGCATATAGAATTCATGATACAAAGTAAATCATAGCCATTAAACCCTTGAAAAACATCAATATGTTGCATTGCTTTTTTCATATATTCATTAACGCTTTCTTTTACTTTCGATACAATTCCTGAAGTGTTCAGTAGGGATGAAAGTTTAATTTGATCGTCCTTACTAATTTCCATTTTGGTCAAAACAGAATGGATATAGTCAGATTCTGCTTTCATAAGGTAGTACAAGGGCAAAGTCAATCTGCCATTAAGAATATCACTGAATTGATCTTGATAATCTTTTAGAGATGCTGAATTAGGCACATAGTCACCTAAATCATTTATCATGTGCAATCCTGTCCCATATAATTCGCCAAAATCCTTCAGTTTCTCAACATTCTCTACATTTTGAGTGGTAAGAATAGCTCCAGCAGCAGCACATCTTCCTGTAAAGATACCGCTTCCATAGTAACATCTTTTTCTATAGTCTTCAATAAATCTGTCTTCATCAAGATAGAAATGATAATTTCCTGTATTGAGTAGGTTTAAATCATAATGCTGAGCCACATAGATATTGGAATTCGATTCCGAGATGGCATCATATAACCAATTTATGATTGAAGTGTCATAAATTTCTCTAACGTACATGATACATTTTTGTGCCAATTCTCTTGTACACATCGCGGCAATAAAATTAGAATCACGTTGTTGTCGAATTAGAGTACCAAACTTATTATCAAAAGATGCATTAGCCTGATAAGATGAAATATTGATCAATTCAAATGCGGCACAAACTGGTATAATATCTTTCCAATTCGAACCACCACATAGTTCAAAAGAAGCTCTCAATAATGCTGGTTTTAATAGTGGTTTATTTTTTCTCCTTTCAACGATCTTCATGATAATTTCATATAAACCACGATCTTGCCATGTGTGTTCTTTTATTAACTCGTGTATATAAGGATATACATTTAGAGCTGTATCATTTAGGTAATCAATATAGTCTTGTTTAGTCACTAATACCCCTTAGAAATCAATATGGCACAAACTTATTATCTTTTATTTTCATAATCTGAATAGCTTTTTCAACATCACCATTCACGTCAAAAGACATTTTCCCAGTTACTCCATTATAATCTTTAATATTATATAAGTTTTTTATTACTTTTTCGATTTTTAAGTCACTTCCTTTTCCCGAATTTTGGATTGCTTTATATGCCATCATGACAACATCCCAACCATAACCTGCAAGGATATCCGGTTTCTGGTTATATTTTACATTGTATAGTTTAACAAAATTTACCATGGAAGAATCCTGACTTTCAGTATTGAAAGCTGGACTGGAGAACATAACTCCCTCAGCAGATTTGCCAGCTATTTCCAAAATCTTCGGATCATTAAAAGTTGATATTCCTAATAGTCTTGATGACAATCCACTTTCTTTTGCTTGTTTAATAAAGAAGCCAGCCTCTTTTATTGTCAGTGCAAGAAATATCAAATCTGGATTATTTTTTTTGATATTCTGTATTATTGTTCTAAAATCAGTACTATTTTCTTTTACATTCTCTCTTAATAATATCTTATTACCAGAAAGTTCATAATCCTTTGTAAATAAATCGCTAATTGTCATAGTTGATGATGCTTGCAGGGCAACAATAGCAGCACTTTTCGATACCAGATTCTTTATGGCGAAATCAGCTAAGACTTTTCCATCATAGGAATCCGATGGATATATTCTAAAAAAATGATCACCGGCTTCAGTTAACTCAATTGCGGAAGCAGTTGGAGATAACAAAACGACCTTCTTTGACTCTGCAATTGGTGTAATTGGCAATGCTGTTGCTGAAAACATTCCGCCAATAACCATTGGGACTTTATTGATGTCAACTAGTTTATTGAAGGCATTAACACTTTGCAAGGGCAAGTTTTTATCATCTTCAAAGATGATATTTAATTTAGTTCCAACTGGTGCAGTTTTGTTAATGGTTTCTATAGCTAAATCCATGCCTGTCTTTAGTGATTTCCCGTACATTGCAGCATCTCCGGATAGAGGTAAAATTGAACCGATAGTAATTTCTGACGGTTTCTTATTGCAAGCTGAAATCACAGATAAAATTAAAATAATCATTACGATATAGAGACTCACGTGTTTTTTCATTGTTAACTCCTTTGATTATAGTTTAATTAACAAAAAACTCTATCAAGTCTTAGTTTTTTGTTTATTTACCAATAATGACCTACCCGAATTCAAATGAGTAGTATATTAATTCACAAATATAATTATAGGATTATAATTATATCTAGACTAACAACTTATTATTTCATTCTGATGAAACTGTCAATAAAAAATGTGTTTGGAGTCGAACAATTATCATATTAATTAGGATATTTTCTTACATCAAAAAGAGTGCTTCTGTTTTAAATTAGTAAATATTTCTAATGTTTGTTATTAAATGATTCAGAGTATCTTATTGGTTACCTTTAACTTTCAGTTCATTTACAATTCAATTCACCTCTTTTAAACCAAAATCTTTCAGACTATAACTTACCTCTCACCTAAAATCTGTCTCTTCTCCACTGACTACTGGTAACTATTCTTTTTCCGATTCAACAAAAAGTGATTTTGTCATTTTTACTATTTCTATAATACTCTCTTCTTTTCTATGTTGATAACGTTCAATTAATCCCACAAAAATTTTGATTCCTTCATCCATTTGTCCATTTTGGAACAAGGCTACTCCCAAATCATACATAGAAATTGCAACTTGCTTGGTTATTCCTGATTCCTCTCTGTGTTGATAAAGAGTTATGACAGATCTATAGGCTTTAATTGCCTCTTTCTTCTGCCCGATTTCACGTAAGGTATTTCCCAAATTATACATAGCACTAGCTACTGTTTCTGTTATTCTGGTTTCCTTTCTGTCCTGATAAAGAGAAATTAAATTTCGGTAGTTCTTAATTCCCTCATCTTGTTGCCAAGCATTTACTAGAGAATTTCCCATATAAAACATAGCACAAACCACCTTTTCTGCTATTCTGAATTCTTCTCTGTGTTGATAAAGAGCAATGACAGTTCTATAGGCTTTAATTGCCTCTTCTAATTGTCCTGCTTCACCCAAGAAGACGCCCCAATTAATAATAGTCGTAGCTACATGCTCTGCTATTCCAGCCTCCTCTCTGTACTGATAACGGTCAATAACATCATTGTAGATTTTATATGACTCTTCCAGTTGACCCATTTTACATAAAACAAGACTCAAAGCTCCCATAACTTGAGCTACTTGCTTTGCTATCGCTGCTTCCTCTCTATGCTGATAATGTGAAATGACTTCTCGGTAGGTCTTAATTTCCTCTTCCTGCTGTCCGGTTTCACCCAAAACTATCCCCAAATTATACATAGTACATGCCACTTGTTCTACTATTCTGACTTCCTCTCTATGTTGATAAAGGGCTATAACATTCCTGTAGGTTCTTATTTCTTCGTCTCGTTGACCCGCTTCATTTAAGACAACTCCCCAATTCCTCATTGTTATTGTCACAAGCTCTGCTATTTCGGCTTCCTGATGTCCAGTTCCTAAAGCAATAACCCTTTGATAAGTCTCAATTTGTTTTTTTCTTTGTTTTGTAGCATCTAAAAAATCTGCCTTTGCTCCTAAAGCTATCAAATATGCTCTCAATGCTTCCGGAGTTTGGTGATTAAATTGATAATCACTTTCAATGGAATTAAAAAGTGGTAATGCTGCAAATCCAATAGATTTTCCGGCTTCCATAGCCATGGCGATTCTTGCCTGAGGTGCACGAACTGGTAATCCTTCTTGTAATTTCAAAGTATGATTTTGAATAGAGCGTATAACTTCGCGTTGATTAGGTGGAATTGTATAATAAGAATCCTCAACCCCAGGTTCTTCTGTATGTGTGAGAAACCCGATATTACAAAGCATCATTAACCCATTATCATATGCTGTTAAAGTGTCATATATCCAATTAGGATGTTTAAACTCATCATTAAACCACTCTTGTAGTTCAGTCAAAGAAAAATAAGCAACCCTGTCTATCAGAGAGTAACAGCTTTCCAGGAAACTGCGGAAATTGAAACCATACTTACCTGCTGATTTATCGAGGCACTCTATTTCCTTGGCCATAAGTTTTTGCGTGAATTCAAAATAATTGATTGTATCCATGGAACCGAGTTTCCCAATTGATAAAGCATAATCGGTGAATGATAATCCTGCTTCCAAAGCCAGAATCAAAGAACGGCGATATATACCAGTCACTTTTCCGGTCTTCTCAAATAAATTCAGGGCATCATAGAATTCTCGGTAACCCGGGTTCTTCTCATGTTTAGCTGCCCAAACTCTCATCGCTATTTTTGATGCGTCATCCTCACTCAACTCTTTAATCTGAATCTGTTGTCCCGAATTGCTCTTAATGCGTGTGCTTGTAATCAGAGTAAGAGATACTGCTTCCACCTGTGCCTGTTCTTTCAAGCGTGTGATGAGCTTCTCAGCTTTCTCAGTTTTCACCTTATCGGCATCAAGATCAGTTAAATCATCTAATACCCAAATATGTCTAACTTTTAATCTGGATATTTCTTTCATGATGTCCTCAACACTCGGATTTTCGATTTCCAATTTATATAACTTAGCTAATTTAACACACATATCCTCTATCAAATTGGATTCAGCAGGATATCCCCAGCAATTCATCTGGAAAATATATAAAGGCTGGTCAGCATTATGGAAATAGTAATCACGTACCCAGGAAACATATTGCCTCAGAAAAGCAGATTTGCCCATCCCCGGATTACCCCAAACCCAATAAACCTTTCGCTCATCTGTTCCCGCTAAAGGTGAAGGAATGTCCTGTAAGATCTTTAACTCGGCTTCTCTTCCTACAAAAGGATCATCTTCAGGATATAAAACTGTTGCCTCTAGGCAGGCATCAAGAAAGTCTGTATGATAATGCCCTTTCAGGACAGGGGAATATCTTTGTAACTCTGGTGTACCCTTAGGTAGGAATAGCTTATCCCAAGGTTTTTGACTTATTTCCAGACAGTCAGGAAGATTATTCTGCATTTCCTCTTTAACTGCATTCCTGGCCAATTCAATGGCTTCATCCATAGCATTTGTTTGGAGAAATCCAATCAAAGCTCTCATATAACTTTTGGGAGCATCTTTCATAATGCTCTCGGTAAAAGCCAACCAGGCACAAGGTAAGTTTTGGGCAAACTTTTCTCCATAACAGGCAAAGCCAATGAAACCCGTTAACTCAGACCATTTCTCTTTTTCCAGTAATTGATTGAAAGAATAAGTTCCATCCTCAAATTGAAGTTGTCCTTCTTCACTGCCATGTCCATAATAAATGAGCAGATCTATTCCTCTTTTCATTTCTCTGACTAAGTTACTTTTTGTAGCTTTATCAACTCTCAGGCAAATATTCAAATTGGATTTCTCCAAATCCTGTACAGCAACTTTAGCAAACTCCAAAGCTTCTTTCATATTCTGATATGTATCATTACCAATCAGAATAGTGATTCTAAAGGCAGGGGTTGGCACAGTATCAGGTGTAGTTTGTGTATCCTGACTGGGAGGCACAAAATCTCCTTCCAGATAGCAATCAAACAGGAAATTATCCTTTCCTGCCCCCTTACAAAGAATCCATTTCTTCTCAATATCTTCAAACTCTTTTCTGATCCGAATATTCTTGTTAAGTCTGTCATAGAAAACTGTCGAACAGGCAATAGCTGTATTAACTTCAGGATGTTCAGTCAAAACTGAACGTAAACCAGACCAGTCCGCTATTCTATTTGCTAATATATATTCATCACTTTGGTGTTCTCCTTCCACAATATCCAGATTACCGGTAACTAAAGCAATCCGTAACCTGATTTGCATTCCGGGTGAAGCAGTTTTGTTTTCCTCAGCTATTAGAGAATCAATATTCAAGACGTATTTCAAGGCTATCTGTTCGGTAATGTTAATCAAAGCTATATAATAACCATCTCCGGTATCCTGATAAGGATATGATTCAAAAATATTGGTATAAGGCAGAAAGAATTTGCTTGCCTTAATCAAAATATCTTTGAAGGACTTCTTTACATTCTGTTGTTCTATACGTGACCGACTGGAAAAACCTTTAATATCCAATAATAATATGGGAATATTTCGATAAGACATATAATTCATACATACCTCAACTGGAAAGGGATAATAGAGACAATAATTTATGATTGATAAAATATATGTCAAGGAAAAACATATGAAGATGGTTTAGCTGAATTCATTCATAATTGAAGGATATTGGAATCTACTCCAAACCCGCTATTTGATTATTACAAAACTTATCTCTTCCTTAACTTTACTCAGATTCAAAATTCAAGCCTTTAAATTGTCGGATTATTGAATTATTTTCTCCTAATCTGCGTAAATCTGCGTCTCTTCTGCGGATAAAGAACTTTCTGGAGAGGACTCATAGATAATAAATCTTGTATCCTATTTGAACAATTGTATCAATTGCACCTTGACTCAATTCTCTTCCATGAGAGAGTACGGCTTCAACTTAGCTCTCTTCACAAACTACTATAGAGCTATTCCCACTACCAAAGGTCCCCTGAAATAGCACCCTGTACAGCCCCCCCGACATGCTTTTCCGTTAATCACTTCTTAAATATATCCTTTCTTTTTCAAAAAAGCAGTTATCCGCCCTGGAATTTGTCTTCCAAGCTCCATAGCTTTGATTCCACATTTATCCCCTGACTCATCTCTGAACCGTTCATATCTTTTTATCAAATCTATATCAGAACTCTTGTTTAAAATTTGTGCCAATTCATTTTCACTAAACTCTTCAACCAAAATTTCTGCCATTCCAATTAGAAATGTGTCTTTTTCATCCATTTCATTTTTAACAATAACCCAAACTGAATCTGGTAAATTGGGGTGATCATAGTATTTTGAATCACCTATTTGCTTCTCCCAAAATGCTTCTGACATCGCTCCTATTCCTTCCGAAATCAATATTCTCTTTGCAAATTCAAGTCTTCTGTCCGTATTCTTGGATATTAGAATAGTTGAAAATAGTACAAGCAGAAAAAGAAAAGTGATCTTCTTCATTGTTTCTCCATTTTAGTTTTAAATTTTTTGAGAATTCTCATCTATAGTGCAAATGTTACACTATCTTTCAAATGTTACAGGGCTACTTCTTCTGTTTGCTCTTTTTTGCAACAGTTTCCTTACCTTTTATCTTTTCTTTTGAATTTTTAAATTGTTTCTTTCTCTCCCGATAATGTATCACTAAGCCTGTTATCATTAATATTCCACCCAACACACATGCCATCCCGGATATATCAGACTTCCAATCCCATCCTGAACTTAATTGAATCAATTTCAATGACTTTAACATCAGAAACTGATAAAACAACACAAACCCGGTGATCAAAAATGTTAAAACTCTCTTACTCATACCATCCTCCCTTCTCTATTAAACTTCACCCAACTCTCAACTTCTCCTGCCCCCTGCCGACTGCATGCTGCCGACTCTCTCCTTAGTATTTGCCTGCGGGTTTATCTTTTTTAACAATCCCGCCCTTATGATAGCTTCAGATATCTTCTCTTGTCAGTGTTAGTCTGTGTCTGTCCTTGTAAGTCCGTGTTTCCAAAACTACCGCCTGACGATTTCTCTTATCACACTCTTGCTAATTTTGATGCCTTAAAAATCAACAATTTCGATCCCCTTTTGTGCCTTTTGTGCCTTTTTGTGGCTAATTAGGCTTTTTAGTGGACTAATTGATAATTATATACGACCACTTACATGTCTCTTATTTCATCTTCTCCAGCATCTGTCTGGCATTGTCATTTTGAGGATTTAACTCCAAAGACTTCTGATAATTACGTATAGCTTTCTCTTTATCTCCATTGAGATAATAAGCCTCTCCCAGACTGTCAAAAGCATTTGCAGACAGCGGATATGCCAGAGTATATAATATTTGAGCCAATATCGCCTGATCAAACTGCTTTTTTCCAATATACTCATAACCCAGCATATTAATCGTGTTCTCATCAAACAAAACTATTTGCGGATCATTCTTCCTGGCTGTCTGATACAATTCTGTTGCAGCTTTCAGACCATTAGCCTTGATGTACTCAATAAATTCTTTGTTCTTGGGAGGAACAGGAAAACCTTTCTTTGTTCTGATTTCAACACTGATCAATTCTGTTTTGTTCTTTTCAAAAGGAACTGTAATCTCCTTTTCCGAGTCCTTTTGATTTTTTACTTTATAATTCAGAAAAGCTAAAATGGAATTACACATGTTAAGATAAACTTGTCTCCCATCTTTATTCTTTTCGTCCCTGTTGGGAATTGTCTGAAGCTTATACACAAAATACGAAGTAAATATATTCGAATCAGTCTTCTTCAAATCTATACAGGTTAAATCATTGTATTTTACTGTTTGAAAAACATAATCATTTCTTCCCCCCTGAGTGGTTATATCAAAAGATAGCATCTCCAGATTGGGATTTACAAAATCTAACGGTTTCCGACTCTCAAACATAGTCTGACCGTCAGTACTCGATAAGTAATTATAAAAAGTTACCAATGCATCCAAATTACAGTTTCTGGCTGCAAATTGCAAACCAACTCCAGATCCAAAACAAAATCCGATCAACCCCAGTCTTGCTTTATCAATATAATTCTCCTGCTGCATATATCCATACGCAAATTCCACATCACCAAGCTGACTCTCGGAATCATGATAATCAAATACCATTTCACGATTGTGTGCTCCAATAGAAGGTACCGCTGCTACAACATAACCATGACTGACCAAATACTCTATTAAAACAGAATTCTCAAAGGCAAACTCTCCTCCACCCGGTGAATACATGATCAAAGGAAACTTTCCCTCTGCCATTTTAGCTCCGGAATACGCTTTTGTTGCTGATTTTAAGATTTCCTCTGTTACTTCCGGTTTTGAACCTGCATTCTTATACTGATTTATGTAGAAATCAACTGCTTCCATTTTCCTTTTTTCATCAGGTTTACTGAAATCAACATCCGTAGCTGCAGTATAGAAATAATCTTTATAGAGCATTGGTTTGGTTTTTACCTGTGCTCCAGGATACCATATATAAATCTGTACAGGTCTCGCATTATCTGTTCGAATTACTTTTCCAGCGTTATCATACTTTTTCCCGAATGTGCGACTGTAATCATATTTCTGTACCACTTTAAAACCAACCTGATACTTGCCATAACTTAATTTTTGGGTTAATTCTTCAGGATTAAAACTGCCGGCTGTTAATTGAGTCATCATAAACACTCCTATTAAAAATATAATTAGTATTCTCACTTTGCCCTCCATTTCACTTTTGAGTACAAACCATAAAACTTCTTAATCTCTATTACTAAACAATGTATTAATCCTTTTTTGTAAAATCCTGTCAATACTTTTTAGTAATACACCAAGGTGAGTTGTTCTCTCCACTGCCCCCTGCCGACTGCACACTGTCCACTGATTACCCTCTTCTCCCTTGGTGTTCATCGCCATTTTTTCAATGTTCTAATGCATTATCTGGAGTTTTTCTTCCTCTGTCTGTGTTAGTCTTTGAAAGTCTGTGTAAGTTCTCTAATTCACCTTTGTTGTCCCCCAAAAAAAAAGGCGGTCCAACGACCGCCTCTATCATATTTATCTTCACATTACCGGGAGTGAGTTATTCTCTTACTGACACCTGGCACCTGACACCTGGCACCTGGACTACTGCCTACTGCCTACTGCCCACTATTTCACCATTCCCATTATCTTATTCGATTTCTCGATAAAGCTTTTCAATTCTTCACCGTCAAAACGCTTTTGTTCCAGTAAAGACAAGTCATGGATATAATTAGCCAACAATGCAGCATCTTCTTCTCTGCCTTCAGTTTTGAATTCCATTACCTTTTTCACTGTTGGATTTGCAGTATTAACTACCAGTGTATGTCTCTTGAGCAAATCTGCTTCCTTGTTCATTCCCAGAGAATTCATTTCCTGGAAACGACGCATGAATTCTTCAAATACGATCATTCCGGAAATACTTTCAGACTTAAGACTCTTGGGATCTATCGTTACATCAGGATTATTCAAAGCAGTTTCAAATGCTTCCTTGATCTTGTCTGACTCAGTTTTATTATCAGCATCCTTAACTTCATCCACATTCTTATTCAAGATCACATCATTGATCTCTGAATCTATCCTTGAGAATCTTAAGTCTGTATGCTTCATCTCCAGATTCTGGAAAATGTGACCATCTAACGGGGAGGATGTGATCAACACTTCGATTCCATGCTCTTTCATCAAATTCAAATAGGTAACCTGCATATCTTCACTGGAAGTATAATAGATCTTTCTTTCTTTTTCCACAGTGGAATTTCTCAATTTATATTCTTCCAAAGTAACATAATCACCTATTGTTGATTTGAAAATGATTATATCATCCATAGATTCAGCAAAATCCTTGTCTGTTAAGATCCCGTATTTGATGAAATTGTTGATATCTTCCCAATAAGTCTCATATTTCTTTCTGTCTGTCTTGAACACATCATGGAAATGATCACTTACTTTCTTGATGATATAACCGGTGATCTTTTTGACTTCTTTATCCTGTTGCAGGAAACTGCGTGATACATTCAAAGGAATATCAGGAATATCAATTCCACCCTTCAGTAATAATAAAAATTCCGGGATGAAATCCTTCAAATTGTCTGCCACAAAGACATTGTTACAATACAATTTCACTCGTCCTTTGTTGATATCAAATTCATTCTTGATCTTCGGGAAATAAAGAATACCTTTCAAATTAAATGGGAAATCCACATTCAAATGAATCCAGAACAAGGGATCTTCCCAATCCTTGAACATACTCTTATAGAATTCCTTATACTGCTCTTCAGTAACTTCTGTCGGTTTCTTGTTCCACAAAGCTTCTGTTAAATTGATCTTCTTGTCACCCATCTCTATCGGGAAAGGCATGAAATTACAGAACTTCTCCAGGATTTCCTGAATCTTCATATCTTCAAGATAATCTCCGGATTCTTCATTCAAATACAAAGTAATAGTTGTTCCGACTTCCTTTCTCTTACCCTTACCTAAAATGTATTCTGTACTTCCGTCACATTCCCAGTAAACAGGTTCTGAATTTTCCTGGTATGATAAAGTATCGATCGTAACTTTCTCTGATACCATAAAAGATGAATAAAATCCCAAACCAAAATGCCCTATAATATTGGATTGCTGATTCTTGTATTTCTCAACAAAATCTTCTGCCCCGGAAAATGCTATCTGATTGATATACTTCTTCACTTCTTCGGCATTCATCCCAATACCGGTATCATTAAACTCTAAAGTCTTCTTCTTCTTATCAATACTTACATTGATCTTCAATTTTTCTAAATCCAGATTTGCATCTACTGCCTTTCTCTTACTCATTGCATCTACTGCATTCGAGATCAACTCTCTCACAAATATGTCATGCTCTGAATACAACCATTTCTTAATTATCGGGAAAATGTTTTCGGTATGAATACTAAGGCTTCCCTTCTCTTTAATCTTCTCAGCCATAATTTACCTCCATATTTTATTTATTTATTTTTTCTTTTCTTCACTGAACACTGCATCAGTGATATTTTTCCTTCACTCCCCTCTCTTTGCAAGAGAGGGGTCGGGGATGGTTGTTTCTCCCCACTGGCACCTGACGACTGATGCCTGTCGCCTATACTTCCCCCCTTCCCTTACTAAAAGGGAAGGGACGGGGATGGGTTGTCGAACATTCACTCCCCTCTCTTCGCAAGAGAGGGGTCGGGGGTGAGTTGTTTCTCCCCACTGCCCACTGCTAAAGATAATTTAACAGCTTCCGAAATCTCGTCAACTATTTTTTTAGCAGTCTCATTAAAAGATTGCTAATTTTTATTTGCGTTTCTCCAATATCTCCCTATTATATCTCCAGAATGATTAAATTTGGAGGTAAAAAAGATGAAACAGATCATGTTTAGAAGCAAAAATCCCTTTCTTCAGGTTTATCCCCTGTTTGATGAATTTGTCGATAAGGTCTTTCAGGAGAATATCAAACCCGAAAAAGAAGCCTGCGGTAACCTGGAAATGGATATTATCGAATCCGAAAAAGGTTTTCAAATACTGGCCAACCTGCCTGGCGTAAAAAAAGAGAATATTGATTTGAGTATCAATGAGAATCACCTTTTGCTTAAAGCAGAACCAGAAACTGAGAAATTTGAGGAAAAAGCTATAATTCATCGCAGAGAAAGATTGTGCGGTTCATACCAACGCAGCATAATCTTACCCGAAAATGCAGATAAAGAAGGGATCAAAGCTAAAATGGAAAACGGTGTACTAAACCTGTTCATTCCTAAAAAAGAAAAACAAGAAAAAAAATCCATTAACATTAATTAAGGAGGCAAAAATGAAACTCGTACCATTCAAGAAAGAAAGAGAATTGTTTCCCACCTTATCCTTGTTTGATGACTTTGTGAACAGATTCTTCAATGATAACAGCAGGGATGATTCCCGTTTAATGGCTGTTGATGTGGTGGAAACAGAAAAAACCTTTGTAGTCAAAGCCAATTTACCAGGTATTAACAAAGACAATATTAAAATCTCAGTTCAAGACAACCAGCTTCAACTCGAAGCACATTATGAAGAAAATCACGAAGAGAAAAAATCCGGTACCGTCATCCGCTCCGAAAGATATGTCGGCAACTATCAAAGATACATCACTCTTCCGGAAAACTGCGACAGCAACAATATCAAAGCCGCTCTCTCAGATGGTGTGTTAACCCTCAACATTCCCAAAATGGAACCCAAACCCAAAAAATTAATAACTGTCGAATAAATTGACAAATTCGAGGAAAGCCTGTCAATTCACTTGACAGGCTTTTTTTTGGTACAAAATTTGCATCATAAGTAAAAATAATGTGAATATTATTTAGGAGGATAAATGAAAAGACTTGCTTTTACAGTGATCTTGATATGTTTAACAAGCCTGATCTTAGCTCAAGCACCCTTGTTATGGAATGAATCAAAATCCATCAGACAAGGTACCAATATTGAGTGGTACAGGACTGCGACCGTTTTCAACAACAATGTTGTTTATGTATGGTCAGATACTAAAGCCGGCGGAAGAGATCTCTACGCTCAAATGGTAGATTCCGATGGTAACTTCCCCTGGGGACCAGACCCTCTCTTAATTGACAACAAAGCTGACAGACAGGAAGACCCTGTTGTTATTGTCACTAGTGATAATTGCCTGATTTTCGCCTGGGTTGATTTTTCTTTAGACCAGGCTGGTGATATTTTTGCTCAAAAAGTTAACGCTAGCGGACAACGCTTATGGCAAGCCGGTGGCGTGCCCCTCTGTACTTCTATCAAAGTCCAGATAGCTATTAATATTGTCCCGGATGCTAATGGTGGTGCTTATGTTATTTGGAGCGATTCACGTAACCCCAGTAAAGACATCTATGGTCAACATGTAAACGGTGATGGTTCCTTAGCCTGGGCCGTAAATGGAATCCAATTTGGTGATTCCGATGGCGAAGAACTTGGCAATACTTTCTGGGAAGATGGACAAGGGAACGCAGTTTTAGCTTACGTTTATAAAAACCCCACTACCAGTGAAATTAATCTTAAAGTTCTTAAAGTAACCCCCAACGGCACCTTTGCCTGGGGACCTCAATTCTTATGTAATGCTGCCAGCGATCAGGGCTCAGTTAAAATGGCTCCTGATGGTAACGGCGGTTTCTTCTTTACCTGGGAAGATAAAAGAAATGAGAACGATGCCGACATTTACGCTCAGCATATAGATACTAATGGAACCCTGACCTGGGCTAACGATCTTATTATCTACAGTGGTGCATATATTCAAACTAACCCCAGAATAGTCGCCACTACAGGAAACACTGCTGTCATCGTCTGGGAAGACTCCAGACTCGATTCAGCTCATGATACAGCAGATTTACTTGCCCAAAAAATTAACCTGCAAGGTCAAAAACTCTGGGCAAATGACGGAGTTATTGTCTCTCAAGAAGATGACAGTCAAAAAGACCCCCGTTTATCATCAGACGATAATGGCGGATGCTTCGTCGTCTGGGATGATGCCAGATCTGGAGGTAACGCTTTAATGGATGTGTATGCACAACATATTAGTTCTACCGGCACTATGACCTGGGAAGCTAATGGTAAAGTTATCTGCAATTTACCCGGCATCCAAATCAGCTCTCTTATAAAGAAGAATTCCAACAGATGTTTTGTCGTTTGGGCTGACCAGCGGGACGGATCTGTTGGCCTATATAATCAAATTTTAGACACAAACGGCCAAACATATTTACCTCAGAATGGTAAAAAAATCTTCTGGGGCTTAAGCGGTAATGTGGTTGATCTGCAATCTGTAAAATCAGGCAATAATGTCTTTGCAGTTTGGGAAGACACCAGAGGTGCCGGTTTTGGCTACCAGATATATACCCAAAAACTTAATGAATTTGGAGACACTCTTTTTGCTGCTAACGGGATTCCTATCACGGATCCTAATGGCAAAGACCAGATCAATGTTAAAGCAATCGCTGACGGTGAAGGCGGTTTCGTAGCTGCCTGGCAGGAAAATCCTTTAGGAAAGTTTATCGTACTTGCCCAAAGAATAGACTCTAATGGTAATAAAATGTGGGGTAATAACGGCATAATTTTGGTCGACGATGCTAATGCTTTTGAACAATTAGCTCCTCAGATTTCTAAAATCGGTAACGATTTCTATTTCTTTTGGGCAGATGGAGAAATAGTTAATTACACATATAGAATTCTTGGTCAAAAGATTTCTAATGGTCAATTACAATGGGGACCTAATGGAAAATCAATTATTGATAATGCTCAGGATAATTTCATTAAAGCTATTTCTGAAGATTATATTGCCTGGGAACAATATAATTGGATGACTAATACCGGCTTTGATATCCACGTTTTAAGATTTACTACGGATGGTAACCCTGCAACCGGCTGGCCTGCTCTTGGTTTACAAATCACAAATAATCCCGAAAACCAAACTATCCCCCAAATCCTGGTCACCCCACAGGGTGCGATGATTACTTATCAGGATAATCGAAATGCTAACAGAGACTTGTATGCCCAGCTCATCTCTCCTCAGGGACAAATGATTTTACAAGCTAACGGCTACCCTCTGGTTACTCTTCCCAATGATCAGGATGAAGAACAAATCTACTGGGATGGCAGCTTCAAAATGGTTTGGTCTGATTATAGAGATGGTATCGCCAAAGATATCGCCATGAATAAATGGAATCTCCAGGGCAATACCCTCGTTCCTGAATGGGGTGCTTCAGGTATTCTTGTTGTTCAACAGGATTCTACTCAACAAAATCCTGCTTTCGGAAAATTCAATGATAAAATGTTTGTCTGCTGGGAAGATGTTTATGCCGGCGACTCAAATATCAAAGGTAAAGCCGTTGATGAACAAGGTATAATATTTGACAATAATGAGCCTACTGGTTTAACCATCAGTGCAGACCTTAAAAAACAAGAAAAACCTCTCATTTCTGGTATAGATAACAACAGAGCATTTATACTTTGGACTGACGGTAGATCAAGCGGGAAAGAAGAAATTCTCGGTGCTTATGTCCAAGCTATTGATGTAAGTCTTGGTAATGATGATGAAATCGCTCAGGTAAATAAAAACACCCTCAGTGCATTCAATTACCCGAATCCCTTCAATCCCTCTACTACAATCAAATTCAATGTTCCTGAAACTCAAAAAGTTACTATCGACATTTATAATATTAAAGGTCAAAAAGTAACCTCACTTTGGAATCAGGTAACTGAGAAAGGTGTACATACTGTAAACTGGAATGGTACTGACAGCAAAAATAAGTCAGTCGGTTCAGGTATGTATCTCTACAAACTCTCTTGTGGTAAGGGTTCAATTACCAGAAAAGTAATTCTCATGAAATAGGCATTTTCATGCGAATATATGTATAATTGTTTACAGGGCACATGAATTTGTGCCCTGTTTCATATTTAGTTTAGAAGAGGTTATAATCAATAAAGAAATAACTATCGTAGGTGCCGGTCTTGCCGGTTCTGAAGCTGCTTTACAGTTCGCCGATGCCGGCTGGAAGGTAGAACTGTGGGAAATGCGACCCAAAAAAACAACCCC